>LFSE01000067.1 GCA_001513075.1 Clostridiales bacterium DTU074
ATGAAAGGAGCTGGCTGGGGATAATAATTCGATTTGTTGTTGCCGCAATAGTTTTGATGGTTACATCGTTGATTACCCCGGGCTTTTCGAATATGGGATTTGGAACCGCTTTATTGGCTGCTATCGTTATAGCGGTAATAGATTATGTCATCCAAAAGCTGTTTAAAATGGATGCTTCACCATTCGGGCGGGGAATTGTGGGTTTTCTTTTGTCAGCACTGGTCATATACTTAACTCAGTTTTTTGTGCCCGGGATGGAGGTCAATGTATTCGGCGCAATTGTGGCAGCGCTGATCATTGGCATTATAGACGCCATTATCCCCACAAATGTAATCTGATGTTCAAGAAACCAAATTCTGAAAGAAGCAGCTGTATTGATGAGAATACAGCTGCTTCTTTATTATGCGTCTGATTTTACTTGTTTCTTGAAAAAAGGTAGGCCGTACTATATAATATAGTAGGACCGTGATGATGTTATGTGGTTTTATTAATTTTATAGAGGTGTAACATTATGGAAGATTCAATGTTTACAATTCAGCGGCAGCTGTTGCAGTTTGTAGATGAACTAAAGGGCCATGAGGATATAAAACCGGAGGAAATTCCCGAATATCGTCTCTACATCTCTCAGTTAGAGGAATTCTTTGACAGGAAACTTGGTAAAACCATTGGTGATGAGGAAGAAAAAAAGGCTATATCGAAAACCATGATTCAGAATTATATTAAAGAAGGCCTGTTAATGCCGCCCAATGGTAAATGTTACAATCGAGGCCATGTTATATTGCTTGCCTTGATATACAATTTAAAACCCATCCTTACAATTAAGGATATCAAAAAACTGTTGTCTCCGATCTTCAGCGGGGAGAGCGGAGAAGAAGGTGAAGAAGATGAGGCAAATATCAAGAGGATTGAAGCCCTTTATAATGCTTACCGGGAACTGAAACAAAGGGATTCTTACAAGGAATTACTGACCGACAAGCTGGATACCATATATGATTATTTAAGCGATAAGCAGGATATGGCGGAGCCGTGGTATACAACGCATCTTTTGTTATTAGTTCTGCTGCTGATTGAACAGGCAAATATGCGAAAGAAAATAGCTGAATATATCATAAATCAGCATTTTTCCCGTGAAGCTGAACAGGATAATGAGCCTTAAACAGGCTCATTTTTATTAGGAATTAACAAAAAACAAACAAGTAAATTGTTGGAAATGTAGTATTTTCTAATAAATTAATTGAAAAAATTGAAAAGCAGTTTTTAATACTATATAATAAGGATAGTGTATATTACAACATGGTGTAATACAAAAGACATATTATGGATTTGGTACACCACATAGTTTTTACTCAGCTAGGTCGTTATTAACAATATGTCACACCCGCATCAATAAAAATCAATACAGAAGGGAGTGAGCCATATGAAAAGAAAGGGGGTAAAAGGCTCTAGAGGAAACAAGCGGGGAATACCATTGAAAAACAACTGTTTGGCTGGTAACTACATATACGTCACCGAACATGCAATAAAGCGTTATCAGGAGAGATTTAAGAAGGTAAACCAATATAATGCCCAGCGTGCAATAGTGGAGGGCATAAAAAGAAGCCGTTTAATTGCCCTGACTAAATTCGGTGGAAGAGAGATAAGGGAAAATAAGGGAGTTTTATATGTATGTGAGCTGAACGGTAAATGCCTTTGCGTTATAACCGTTTTAATCAGCGAGGTAGATCTTAGGTTTGCCAGTTAATTCGGTCTAATTATTTTTATATTAGTTTATAGCGAATATAGCAATCATAAAAATTGCTTGAGCTGTGTAATTATTGCTTTCTTCCTAACAATTGGAGAGGTATCGTTGACCGTCCAGTTATAGAATTTCAGAAAGCAGGCCGCTTAAATATATTTTCGCAGGCCTGCTTTTTCTGTTTCTTATGCCTGTATATTAGCACATCTGAATAAACCCTGTATATCAGCAAAAAAGGCAATCAATCAATAAGAAATGACAATATTACCCTATTTTATGATGCTATAAATTTACATAATTTCCAGGATTGCTATTATATATTATTTTATATAAAGGGGGGATAATGGGCAAATGAGGAAGAAAATTTTCAAAACAAGGCTTTTTGGGTATAGTAAACAGCAGGTTGAACAACATATGATCGACATGCGAAAAGACTATGAAGAGGAGTTATCCAAAAAAATGACCCGAATGCTGGAGCTTGTTGAAGAGAACAGGAAGATGAAGGCTCAGATAGAAGAATTGAAGGCAAAATTAACTGAATTGACCGAGAAGGAGGTATATATCTCCAAAGCCCTGGTTAAGGCTGAACAAAAGGCTCAATGTATTATTGAGGAAGGGCGTCAAAAAATTTCTCAGGAGATGTATCAGATGGAAATGGAAAAGAACAAATGGAAGGAGAGATGTAAGGAAATCCGCCGTCAGCTTATGGATTTTGAGCGGACTGTGTGTGCCATAATGGAAAATTTCTATTCGGAGATAAATTATCTTGCATCAAAAGATATAAGCGAAGACCTGTTTTGTGATGAAATTATTGAAACCGGCCAGCTGCTCGATGATAAGGATAGTCGCCACAGCCAGGAGCAGGAACAGCAGAAGACTGATATCATCACATTGTCATAATAAAAAAAGCGATTGCTTTTGAGCAATCGCTTTTTTTATTAATACATGGGAGGATTTCCGCCAGCAGGAGCAGCAGGCTCTGGCTCGGGGATATCCGCCACAAGGCTCTCGGTAGTCAGTATCATTGATGCGATGCTGGCTGCATTCTGAAGTGCGGAACGGGTAACCTTGGTCGGATCGATAATTCCCTTGCTCACCATATCACCGTACTCACCCTTTAGGGCGTCAAAGCCGAAGTATTTTTCGCTGCTGGCTTTAACCTTTTCAGCTACAACAGAACCTTCCATACCGGCATTTATGGCAATCTGGCGCAGCGGTTCTTCCAGAGCGCGCTTAACGATGTTGATACCGGTTAATACATCGCCATCAGCGCTAAGCTTTTCAACATCTTCGATGGCTTTGATCAGGGCAACGCCACCGCCGGGAACGATTCCCTCTTCCACAGCAGCTCTGGTAGCATTGAGAGCGTCTTCAATTCTGAGCTTTTTCTCCTTCATTTCTGTTTCGGTGGCAGCACCAACTTTGATAACCGCTACTCCGCCAGCTAATTTAGCCAGTCGCTCTTGCAGCTTTTCTCTGTCATAATCGGAGGTGGTCTCTTCGATCTGAGCTTTAATCGATGCTATCCGATTCTTTATCTCCTTCGGATCTCCGGCACCGCCAACTATTGTTGTATTCTCTTTATCTACGGTAACCTTGTTTGCTCGGCCTAGCATGTCAATGGTAACTTCTTTTAGGTCAAGGCCCACTTCTTCGGAAATTACTGTACCATTTGTCAGGATGGCAATATCCTGGAGCATTGCTTTTCGCCTGTCGCCAAAGCCGGGAGCCTTTACACCTACGCTGATGAAGGTACCTCTTAATTTGTTGACAACCAATGTGGCCAGAGCTTCGCCTTCAATATCCTCTGCTATTATCAATAACTTCTTGCCCTGTTGAACAATTTGTTCTAACACCGGGAGCAGATCCTGCACGTTGCTGATCTTCTTGTCGGTAATCAGGATGTAGGGTTCATCCAATTCTGCAATCATTTTTTCGGTGTCGGTTACCATATAGGGAGAGATGTAACCTCTGTCAAACTGCATACCTTCTACAATGTCAAGCTCGGTTTGCAGAGACTTTGATTCTTCAACGGTAATTACGCCATCGTTGCCAACTTTCTCCATAGCATCGGAGATCAGTCTGCCAATGGTTTCGTCATCCGCCGAGATCGATGCGACCTGAGCTATGGCTTCCTTGCTTTCGATGGGTTTGCTGAGGTTTTTCAGAGATTCAACTGCTGCGTCAACAGCCATTTGAATACCTTTCTTCAATAACATGGGATTAGCGCCGGCTGCAACATTTTTTAATCCCTCGCGAATAATAGCCTGTGCAAGCAGTGTTGCAGTTGTGGTACCATCTCCTGCTACATCATTGGTTTTGGTGGCTACTTCCTTTACCAACTGGGCACCCATGTTCTCATAGGGATCCTCCAGTTCGATTTCCTTGGCTATGGTGACACCGTCATTTACAATTTGGGGAGAACCAAACTTCTTATCCAATACTACGTTTCTGCCCCTTGGACCCAAAGTTATCTTAACCGTGTCAGCCAGCTTATTAACGCCTCTTTCCAGGGCCCTTCTGGCTTCTTCGCTGTATGTTAGCTGTTTTGCCATATGTATTACCTCCTCCTTATTATTATTCAACTACTGCAAGTATGTCGCTTTGTCTGACAATAATATACTCGTTGTCATCTAACTTAACTTCGGTACCGGCATATTTTGAATAGATAACCTTATCGCCGACTTTGATTTCCATTTTGACTTCTTTTCCATCCACCATGCCGCCGGGACCTACAGCAAGAACTTCTGCCATTTGGGGCTTCTCCTTGGCAGAACCGGGCAGTACAATACCACTTTTGGTTGTTTCTTCGCTTTCAAGGACTTTAATGACTACTCGATCGCCTAATGGTCTGATGTTCATAGTACACCCTCCTCTTGTATGTATATTATATGGATTATATTACATACTATTAGCACTCATTGATGGTGAGTGCTAATTACAGTTTATAGTTTATAGAAAAGCAAAACGAATAGCAAATACTGTTATGACTGCATTTTGGGAAAAAACATTCATATTTATTGAATCTGAAAAATTATCATTGGATTACTCGTAAAATCGTGAAATATATATAAAAAGCACAATAAAATCAAATGTTTTATGCCATAAAGCGGACTGACGTTATACTATTTATAGCAGGGATACGGTTTGGCTTTGAAAATATGAACAAATCTGTAGTGTAAAATTTCTGCAGCTCAAAAAATTGTTTTTTATGTGGCAAGTTGCATTAAACAATGGTTTTATGTAGAATATACTTATTATGAATGAAAGGGGATTTGTGTGGACAAGTGGGACAGAAGGTTCATGGAGCTGGCCGAGGTGATTGCAAGCTGGTCCAGCTGTTACCAGCCAAACAGACAGATTGGGGCTATAATCGTAAAGAATAAGCGAATACTAACCACGGGGTATAACGGAGCTCCGGCAGGTTATCCAAGCTGTAAGGACAGGGGAGAGTGCCTGAGAAAAAAACACAACATTCCGTCGGGAACCCATCATGAATACTGCTACGCAGTTCATGCCGAGCAAAATGCCATAGCCCAGGCGGCAAAGCTGGGAATATGCATTGACGGGGCCACCATATACTGTACCCATCAACCCTGTGTCATATGTTCGAAGCTGATAATCAACAGCGGTATCACCAGGGTGGTTTACAAGAACCCATATCCCGACGAGCTGGCAGTGCATGTATTGACAGCTGTAGGCGTCAGTCTGGAAAAATACGAGGAATAATCAATCCATGTATTTTCCGGTTAATTTTTGAAGGGTTCTCGGTAGGGAATCCCTAGCGCTGCCCAGGGGCTTATCCTGTTGGCGATAATCAAATTTATTTATAAACTGTGACAGCTCGTGTTCCAGGTTATTGAAGGATTTGAGCTGTAATGGTATTACAGCTGACAGCCAGAGTGCCTGTTTTTTGGCAGACAGGGTTTCTCTGGCTATTTTTATCGTCAGCGCCAGATGGTCAAGACAGAATCCCTTGGAAGAATCAAAGGTTTTTTTGAAATCGGCATCGGTATCGTATAGGTATAGTATGGTATAGGCATACCGATTCATTGTATTTGAAATGCGATCGCATATAAGACACCGGCTATGCTGTTTTGTAATCCAGTTCTGCAATTCAATGAGGGCTGCGTCAAAATCCTTATTCCTTCCAAATATACTACCGATTACCGATGTTTTATTTTGCCCTGCAGCTTTTAATACTTTTTTGCAGTGGCTTTCAAACTTGTTAATCAGCTCCTTTAGATGGGTATGGGTTAAGAGAGCCAATCCCAATCTGTTTTGAGCATCGTACAGGAGTTTGAAATGCTGGGGGCAAAAACCAGACCTGTTTACCTCGATTCGTGTATCGGGTTCCATAACCGAAGCTCCCAGAAATGATTCAACATAGTTCTTTTCCAGATTGGAGTGCAAAATGCACAAGGGGCATTCGCTTTCCTGGTGATATGCATCCCAGACCGGTATTGTATCAATATGGTATTTCATAGCACCCTCCTGAATAAGCAGCTATCTTTATTTAAGCGATAAAAAGGCTCTGTTGAGTATCATTTTATNNTCTAAAGGCTCTGTTGAGTATCATTTTATCATAAAACAATTGGACCTGCCATAGATATAAATATAAGTTCGGATGGAAAAGGAATGCCGGAGAGTAAAGGAGGGTAAACATGCGCTATTCTCGCATAAAAAGAAGGAATACGCAGCGGCGATATACTTCGGTTATCATTTTGGGCTTGTTGTTGTTTCTGGGTTTTTATATAGCCTCGGCAGGTGCAGCCGGGAATTTTATTAGCCGAATCGTTGCTCCAATTATTGCTGCTTTCGACAATGATGTGGAGCAGCAGGATGCGAATGATGATATTACGGAGCCTTCCAATACCGATCTCACCTTGCCTGAAAATAAAGAAGGTGAAAAAAACGAAAGAATTACCGATCATATAGATATTGCGCCCATGAGCTTTCATGCCATCCAACTGGCGGCTTTTACAGAGGAGAAGAATGCTCGGGCTGCTGCCGCTGAGCTTCAAGGCAAAGGTGGGGCAGGCTTCATATTGAATGACAAGTACTTACGCCTTCTTGCCATGGGATTTATTTCGGAAGACGATGCTCAAAAGGTCAGGCAGCAGTTGAAGGATGAGGGAATTGAGAGCCAGATTTATATCATTTCATGTCCGGGGGCAAACATGGAAATCGCTGCTTCGGCCGAAAAGGTCGACAGCATCAAAACCGCATTTTCATTGTGGCTGGACAAAACCAAATCTTTGGAGGGAATAATACGGGATTTGGATACTTCCCAAAAATCGGCAGAGGATGCACTAAAGGATATCGAGGATATAATGGCGGAATTTGGTTCTATGCTTGATAAACTAAACACCTATTCAGCTACCGAAGAGAGCAATCATATATTGGCCGGCCTGCAGGAACTTTACCAAAGAGGCAAGGAGAGTCTGAACGACATATTAAGTGAAAAGACGGCAAACAGGGTAGCCATTTCTGCAAAAATAAAGTATACTTATATTGATATGATACATCAATACAAGCTGTATATGGATCAGATAACCAAAGTATAAGGGGGAGCAAGTATATTGAAGCTGGGAGAGATACGTGCCGCATTGGATGCAGAAGTATTGGCAGGAGAGGAAATGATGGACTGTGAGGTGGCTTCAGCCTGTGCTTCCGATCTGATGAGCGATATAATGTATTATGTAAAAAAACATACGGTATTGCTTACGGGATTGACCAATGTCCACGCTGTCAGAACTGCTGATATGCTGGATGTTAATGCAATTGTGTTTGTCGGGAATAAAAAACCCATGCCGGGTATTATCGATATGGCCCGGGAAAAGAATATCGCCGTTCTTGCTACCAAATATCCAATGTATGAAGCTTGCGGAAAGCTATACAGTCTGGGATTGCCCGCTTGTGTGAGGAATGTATGATGACAAGCAGAAACCATATAATGGAACAGGTATACACCGTTGAAGCAGGAAATTTTGTTTTGGCAGGAGAAGCTTCGGGGCAAATAAAAAAGGTATTAAAACAACTGGGGGTTGACTCCAATATTGTGCGACGGGTCACCGTTGCTGCCTATGAGGCTGAAATGAATATGGTGATACATTCGGTCGGCGGTGAGCTAATATTGAAAGTTACTCCTGAAAGGATAACCGTGACTGCACGGGATCGGGGCCCTGGGATTCCGGATATTGGCCTGGCTATGCAGGAAGGATATTCTACCGCACCGGAAATTGCCAGAGAGCTGGGCTTCGGTGCAGGTATGGGCTTGCCTAATATTAAGCGCTGTGCCGACAGCTTGAATATGCAGTCGAAAGTGGGCGAAGGAACCATATTGGAAGCATATTTTGATATAAAAGCAAGGTGATATAATTGGAGAAGTACTACCATTCGGTTACTTTGGACAAGGAGAAGTGCAGGGGATGTACCAATTGTATAAAGAGGTGTCCGACCGAGGCCATAAGGGTGAGGGAAGGGAAGGCAAGAATAATTGGAGAGAGATGTATCGATTGCGGAGAGTGTATCCGGGTATGTCCTTATCATGCCAAGATAGCTCTGACCGATCCATTGGCTTCCATCCAGAAGTTTCCCTATAAAATTGCACTTCCTGCTCCGGCGCTTTACGGACAGTTCAGGAATGTAAGTATAAATGCTATTCTGACAGGCCTTTTAAAGCTGGGCTTCGATGAGGTCTTTGAAGTGGCCAGAGGCGCCGATTATGTGACTGAATTTGTTAACGAAGCAATAAAGGACCCAAAACGGAAGAAACCGATTATATCATCTGCTTGTCCGGCTATTGTCCGTCTTATTCAGGTTCGTTTTCCGGAATTGATAGATAACATAATAAATATAGAATCTCCCATGGAAATTGCCGCCCGGCTGGCTAAAGAAGAATTTTGCCGGAAGATGGGTGTTAAAGAGAAGGACGTTGGGGCATTTTTTATAACTCCCTGTGCTGCCAAAATGACCAGTATACGAAATCCTATAGGTATAGATAGATCCTGGGTGGACGGTGCCATATCAATTTTGGAGATATACGGGCCGCTGTATAACCAGATATCCAGGTTGGAGGATGATGAAGTTTTATTACAGAAGGCATCGCCACACGGAATACTATGGGCTAACTCAGGAGGAGAGAGCTCGGCTTTGGACATGGACAACTATTTGGCCGTTGATGGGATACAAAATGTTATACGCGTTTTGGAAGAGATTGAAGATGAAAAGCTGACGGATTTGGAATTTTTTGAGGGGCTTGCCTGCACCGGCGGCTGTGTCGGCGGACCGCTGGTGTTTGAAAATGGCTTTGTTGCCAAAAATCGTATAAGAAAACTGTCCGAGCAGGCAAAGGGCAGGCATTTATCCAGGGAAGAGGTTGTGGATGCAAAAGAGAAGATACAATGGTATTTTGAAAAGCCGATTTTGCCCAAGCCTGTCATGAAGCTGGATGACGATATCACATTGGCAATGAAGAAGATGGAGGCCATTGAAAGAATATATGAAGGCTTGCCCGGTCTGGATTGCGGTTCATGCGGCTCTCCCAGCTGCAGAACCCATGCTGAAGACATTGTCCGGGGGTATGCATCCGAAATGGACTCTGTATTCAAATTAAGGGAAAAGGTGAAGGAACTGGCCCAACAGATGATAGAGCTTTCTGAAAAGATTCCCGGGGGGAAAACAAGTAACAATGGTAAATGAGGGAAGGGAGATAGAATATTTTATGAAGATAAGACAAGTAGTTGAAGAACTATCCCTTAGCGTTTTGGCTGGAGAGGATTTTTTAGAACAGGAAGTTCATTGGGGTTACTGCTGCGATCTGCTGAGCAGGGTGATGAGCAAAGGGAAAAAGGGCGGATTATGGATAACGGTGCAAACCCACATGAATATAGTCGCTGTGGCTGTACTTACCGAAATAGCATGTATAGTCATTCCCGAGGGTATTCAGGTGGAAGAAGAGGTGCTTAAAAAAGCCGAGAATGAGGGAGTGGTAATTCTTTCATCCGATATGACGGCCTTTGAGTTAGCAGGTAAGTTGTATAAAATGGGTATCGGCCCATGGAGTGAATGAGGGCTGCGTCCGGTGTGGTTTCCGTTTTCAATGTATCGATAACAGTGTTTTAACCCGATGATGTTTTTACGTTATTGCTAAAACGAGAAGGGGTTTGCAATAATTCAGAAATTGTAACAGGATGGCGGGATTAAATGAAAATAGCGGTCGATCTACATATCCATTCGGCCTTGTCTCCCTGCGCCGATGATGATATGACTCCCAATAATATAGTCAACATGGCCGTTTTGAAAGGTCTGGATGCCATAGCAGTTACCGATCACAACAGCTGTGATAATGTGGAAGCCGTTATAAAAGCAGCTGGTAATCGTATTATTATTGTTCCCGGTATGGAGGTACAGTCCAGAGAGGATGTCCATTTGCTGTGTTATTTCAACCATTTGGAAGCCCTTCGGGAATTTGACGGCCATATACGAAAATACCTGGATGGGCTGGATAATATCAGCGAGATATTCGGAAATCAGTATATTATGGACGAGCGGGATCAAATAATTGGCGAGAGAAAGGAAATGCTGCTGTCATCCGTGGATCTGTCGGTGGAACAGCTTGTACAGCTGGCGGTTAATTTCGGAGGAGTTGCTGTACCCGCACATGTTGATCGGCCTTCATACAGCATCATTTCTCAGCTGGGATTCATCCCTCCCGATTTAAATATAAGAGTGTTAGAATTTTCTCATAATAGCGGAAGTATTGTATCACAGATGCAAGAATACCAGCGCATAATTTCATCTGATGCCCACAGCCTTGGGGAAATATTGGAAAGAGAGATGTTTTTGGACGTGGATAATGTTTCATTAACTGATATTATACAGTGGTTAACATGTCCATGTGTTATTTAACAGAATTTTTATGATTTATTTTTTTGCAAAAATTCGTTAAAAAAATCACAGATACTATTGCAAATGATGGGGTAATGTGAGATAATAGTTGCGGGATTTTAGAAAATTTTAATAATACAGGGATATTAGAGGAGGGAGAGCTTTTATGGCAACTTCAGTTTTGGCCCAGGATACTCAAAAGTTTGCTGAACTTCAAATGGTTATAGAGGAATACAAAGGTCAGGAAGGACCTTTGATGCCCATACTGCATAAAGCACAGGAGATATATGGTTACTTGCCATTAGAGGTGCAGAATTATATTGCAGAACAATTGGGAATTCCGATAACCGATATCTACGGAGTGGCAACCTTCTATTCACAGTTCACTTTAAAACCCAAAGGAAAATATAAAATAGGAATTTGCATGGGGACCGCATGCTATGTAAAGGGTGCACAAAAGGTATTGGATAAGCTGCAGGAAGTATTGAACATTAAAGTTGGCGACTCAACTGATGACGGAAAATTTACCCTTGAAGCAACCCGGTGTTTAGGTGCATGCGGATTGGCACCGGTTATGGTGATAAACGATCAGGTTTACGGAAGACTGACCCCCAACGACATCGAAGGCATTATAGCCAAATATAAGGACGAATAGGGAATGGAAGACCTATCCCTTTATATACTGGATATAGTACAAAATTCAATCAGTGCATCTGCCACCCTTGTCGAAATATTTGTGAAAGAGGACCAAGAAAACGATAAGTTGATTTTGATAATCAGGGATAATGGAAAGGGAATGGATCCCCAATCGGTGGGAAGGGTTACCGATCCCTTCTACACTACGAGGACTACCCGAAAGGTGGGCTTGGGATTATCGCTTCTTGATGCGGTGGCAAAGGCCTGTGGCGGCCGAGTGGTTATTTCTTCCCGGCCTGGGGTGGGAACCGAGGTAAGGGCGGAATTTGGATACGGGCATATAGATCGTCCACCTCTGGGGAAAATGGAGGATACCATATCGGTGCTGGTAACATGCAATCCCACGATTGATTTTGTCTATACCCACATATCTTCCAAAGGAAGCTTTGAGTTTGATACCAGGGATGTACGGCAAAGAATAGGGGATTTGTCCATTGATCATCCGTATGTGATTGCCTGGATTACTGACTATGTAAGAGAAGGTCTAGATGGAATTTGTGGAGGTGGAAAAGAATGAAATCATTAAGCGAATTGGAGGAAATCAGAAAGCGAGCGTTAGAAGCTGTTAATCTCAGAAAAGACAGGAACGGCACCAGAGTTGTGGTAGGAATGGGTACATGTGGAATTGCTGCCGGAGCAAGGCCGGTACTTTTATCTTTTATAGAGGAAATTAAGAAGAGAAACCTGCAGGATGTGATCGTAACGCAAACAGGTTGTATTGGCGTATGCCGTTTGGAACCGATGGTGGAAGTCTACAGACCGGGTGAGGAGAAGGTAACGTATATTAAGATGACCCCCGATAAGGTAAAGCGAATAGTGGCTGAACACATTGTAAACGGCAGGCCGGTTACAGAATTTACTATAGGTGCAGAGGAAAAGCAATAATGTGTTTGTGAGGAGGTAGATTACATGGAATTTTATCGTGCTCATGTTTTGGTGTGCGGGGGAACCGGATGTACTTCGTCCGGCTCGATGAATATAATAGATAAATTCAACGATGAGCTGGAGAAACATGGCTTACAAAACGAGATCAAGTTGGTAAGGACCGGCTGTTTCGGCTTGTGTGAGGTGGGCCCGATTGTTATCGTCTATCCCGAAGGTGCCTTTTATAGTCGGGTTAAGGTTGAAGATGTGCCGGAAATTGTGGCAGAGCATTTGGTAAAGGGAAGAATTGTGACCCGCTTGCTGTATCACGACAGCATTGCTGAGGAGCAGGCTATAAAATCACTGGACGAAGTGGGCTTCTATAAAAAGCAGTTGCGGCTGGCTCTGAGGAATTGCGGTGTCATTGATCCGGAGAATATTGATGAGTACATTGCTTTTGATGGCTATAAAGCCCTTGGCAGAGTGTTAACCGAGATGACTCCCGAACAGGTCATAGATACCATTAAAGCTTCTGGGCTTAGAGGCCGGGGCGGAGCCGGTTTTCCGACAGGATTGAAATGGGAGTTTACCCGTAATGCGGTTGGCGATAAAAAGTATGTTTGCTGTAATGCTGATGAAGGGGACCCAGGTGCATTTATGGACAGAAGCATCCTGGAAGGGGATCCCCACAGCGTACTGGAAGCTATGACCATTGCCGGCTATGCTGTTGGTGCTGATCAGGGATATATATATGTTCGTGCTGAATATCCGATAGCTGTTAAACGCCTTACCATTGCTATAGCTCAAGCCAGGGAATACGGTTTGCTCGGGAAGAACATCTTCGGCACCGACTTTAGTTTTGATATAGAGCTACGCCTGGGAGCTGGCGCCTTTGTATGCGGAGAGGAGACTGCGCTTATGGCGTCAATTGAAGGACGTCGTGGAGAACCACGGCCAAGGCCGCCGTTCCCCGCTGTGAAGGGTGTCTTTTCAAAGCCGACTCTTCTTAATAATGTTGAAACCTATGCGAACATACCTCAAATTATTATGAACGGGCCTGAATGGTTCAGATCCATTGGTACCGAAAAGAGTAAGGGCACCAAGGTGTTTGCTCTTGGCGGCAAGATTAACAATACCGGTTTGGTGGAAGTGCCCATGGGTACCACCCTTAGGGAGATTGTCTATGAAATTGGCGGAGGTATTCCGGGAGGTAAAAAGTTTAAGGCTGCTCAGACCGGTGGACCGTCCGGTGGCTGTATTCCTGCACAGCACCTGGACACTCCAATCGACTATGATTCGCTCACCCAGATTGGTTCCATGATGGGTTCGGGCGGGCTTATCGTAATGGACGAAGACAATTGCATGGTGGACATTGCAAGGTTTTTCCTGGATTTCACGGTGGATGAATCCTGCGGAAAATGTCCTCCCTGTCGCATAGGTACCAGAAGGATGCTGGAATTATTGGATAAGATAGTAAGCGGCAAGGGTGAAGAAGGGGATATAGAGAAGCTGGAACTTTTGGCAAAGAATATAAAGGCATCGGCTTTGTGCGGACTGGGGCAAACGGCACCGAATCCAGTATTGAGCACTATAAGGTATTTCAGAGATGAGTACGAGGCTCATATAAAAGAAAAACGCTGTCCCGCCGGTGTTTGCCAGGCTTTACTCCGCTATGTAATTGTGGCCGAGCTGTGCAAGGGCTGTGGCTTGTGCGCCAGGAATTGTCCGGTAGAGGCCATATCGGGTGAGAGGAAAAAACCGTATACCATTGATACGGATAAGTGTATAAAATGCGGATTGTGCATGGAAAAGTGTCCGTTTAATGCCATTGTAAAGCAGTAAGTGTATTTTTGAAGGAAAGGAAGTGAAGGACGTGGAAATGGTTAAAGTCACTATTGATGGCGTCCAGGTTGAAGTTCCGAAAGGTAGCACTGTTTTGGAAGCTGCCAGGGCTGCCAATATAGATATACCTACATTGTGCTATTTGAAGGGAATAAACGAGATCGGGGCATGCAGAATGTGTCTGGTCGAGGTAAAGGGAGCAAGAGCGCTGCAGGCTTCCTGCGTTTATCCGGTTACGGACGGCATGGAAGTTCGAACCAATACGCCTGCTGTTCGCGAGGCCAGGAGGGTAAATCTGGAGCTCATTCTGTCAAATCATGACAGAAATTGTTTGACCTGCGTGCGCAATCAAAATTGCGAGCTGCAGGAGCTGTCACAAAAGCTGGGTGTGGACAGCATCAGGTTTGAGGGTGAAAGAATTGAATACCCGCTGGATGATTTTTCACCCGCTATAGTGCGGGATCCGAACAAGTGTATACTGTGCCGTCGCTGTGTATCGGTATGCCGAAATGTTCAGGGTATAGGCGTAATAGGTGTAAACGAGAGGGGATTTAATACCATTGTTTCACCGGTGTTTGACATGAGCCTTAATGAAGTCCCGTGTATCAACTGCGGACAGTGCATAACGGCTTGCCCCGTTGGTGCCCTGAAGGAAAAGGATGATACACAAAAGGTATGGGATGCTCTTAACAATCCTGAGCTGTGTGTTCTGGTTCAGACCGCCCCGGCTGTACGTGTTGCCCTGGGTGAAGAATTTGGTATGGAAATGGGTACTATAGTCAAGGGCAAGATGGTGGCTGCCCTTAGAAGACTTGGCTTTGATAAGGTGTTTGACACCGATTTTGCTGCGGACTTAACTATAATGGAAGAAGGAACCGAACTTCTCAGCAGGCTTAAGGACGGTGGGAAGCTGCCGTTGATTACCTCTTGCAGCCCTGGCTGGATTAAGTACTGCGAGCACTATTATCCTGAGTTTTTGGATAATCTGTCCACCTGCAAATCGCCGCATCAAATGCTGGGAGCCTTGTTAAAATCCTATTTTGCTGAAAAGAACAATATCGATCCTTCAAAGGTGTTTGTAGTGTCCATAATGCCCTGTACTGCAAAGAAGTTCGAAGCCCAACGGCCCGAGCTTAGCGCAACAGGCTATCCTGATGTAGATGTGGTATTGACGACCAGGGAACTGGCAAGGATGATAAAGGAAGCAGGAATCGATTTTGCCCGCCTGCCTGACGAAGAGTTTGATCCTTTCTTTGGTGATTCTACTGGTGCAGGCGTCATATTTGGAGCTACCGGCGGTGTTATGGAGGCTGCCCTTAGGACCGTTGCCGAAATTGTGATAGGCAAACCCCTGGACAACGTTGAAATAACTGATGTGAGAGGCGTTGAAGGCGTTAAAGAAGCAGAAGTTTCCCTCGGGGATATTACCATTCGGGCGGCCGTAGCACACGGTACCGCCAATGCCAAGGCGTTGCTTGAGAAGGTTAAATCAGGGGAAAAAGAATACCACTTTATCGAGGTCATGGGATGCCCCGGAGGCTGTGTCACCGGTGGCGGCCAGCCCATAGTTGACGCAAAACAGCGAATGGATGTGGACCCCAGGGTGGTAAGGGCTGCGGCAATCTACCAGGAGGATAGAAATCTTCCCATAAGAAAGTCCCACGAAAATCCGTCAGTTAAGAGAATATATGAGGAATACCTTGGAGAACCCAACAGCCATAAAGCCCATGAGCTTTTGCATACTCATTACGTACCGAGAAAGAAATACTAAAAAAGAATTAAAAGGAGCCTTTGATAGGCTCCTTTTTCAGTATATGCCCAATCCAACGGTAATAAAATTTATAATAGGGGTTGGGATAATCAATATCAGCCAAAAGATACATCCTTTTTATTTTGTATAAGCATCTGATATAATATACTATATATTGCCTTTCTAATATTACATAGTTTTCTGTTGGGTGCATGGTTATTTTGCTGAAAATAATAAAATATCCTAAAATGCTTATTAGAATATGTTGGGTGTGAGGAAATATGAAGGATTGGCTCTATAATATACTGGAAAACTTTACAAGATTGGTGATGAAAAGGCCTGAAATAAGGGGTATGGAAAATGTAGTTAATGATGTTCCGGCTGTTTTTGTTGCCAACCACGCCGGTGTATACGGGCCGGTTACTATAAAACTGTTTTTTCCCATAAAAACATTGCCGTGGGTAATTCACGATATAGTGGATAATCACTTATGTGCCGATTATCTAAAGACAAATTTCTTTGAAAAGAGTCTCGGATGGCATCCCCTAATAAGCAGGCCGGCTGCTTGTGTTGTCAGTAAAATATGCGTTCCCCTTATTAAACATATCGGTGCCATCCCGGTATATAGGATGGATAGAAGAATAGTGCATACCATCCGGCTAAGCGTTGAAGCTCTCGGGAATAACCATAATCTGGTGATCTTTATTGATGATAAGGTATTGGAGGCCAATGAATTCAGAAGGGGTTTTATAAATATAGCCCGGGCATTTTACAACAGGTTTGAGAAATCTATTATTTTTTATCCCGTCCGGATATCCCCGCTGAGGAAGGAAATAGTAGTGGAAAAGGGAATATGCTTCGATCCAAACAGGCAATACAGGCAGGAGAGATTGCGGATTGAAGAATACATATACGCCCATCTAAAATTCCGCGAACCTTTGTGAGGGAATATCAGCGGAAAACAAACATGCTTATTTTTATAATATAAATAAATAAAAAATATTAATAATATTAGCAGAAATAATTAAAAATATTAATAAAAATATTGACATAATTGAAGTATTTGGTATAATGATGACAGAGACAGTATTTCTTGCACGGGAGGAGTGCTAATTGGCAAACAACATAATATCGATTTGTGCTGTATGCGGAAATAAACTTGAGGTGACTGAGCTGTACTGTCACAGATGCGATACAAGATACAAAGGACACTTTTATTTAGATAAGTTCAGCTACTTAACCCCTGAACAAAAATTCTTTATAGAGGTTTTCCTAAAATGCAGGGGAAACATAAAAGAGGTGGAAAAGGAGCTGGATATATCATATCCTACAGTTCGAAGCAAACTCGATGATGTTATAGCAAGTTTGGGTTATAAGGTAATGGCTAATGAGAAGAGCGATATAAACAGGAAAGAAATTTTGGATATGCTGAGTAAAGGAGAAATCACCTATGATGAGGCGGTTAAGCTGCTAAAGGAAGGCGATAGATGATATTAGAAATGAGAGGATGAGATTGATGAAGGAAGAAGTGAGGAAAATTTTAAAAATGGTAGAAGAGGGAAAGATAACTGCCGATGAGGCTGAAAAGCTAATGGATATGCTGGAACCTGGAAACCGAAATGTATCATCGTTTAACACAGATGCGGCCGGTAATTCCGAGAAATTCTTGAGAGTTAAAGTGGTAGACAATGGAGTCACCAAAGTTAATGTAAACGTTCCCCTATCCCTTGTAGAGGTTGGGTTAAAACTGAGTTCCCAGATGGGGGCGGAGTTTGAGCCAAAATTACAGGTTTTGAAGAACATCGATTTTAATGAAATAGTAAGCTCTATACAAAGCGGAGCACAGGGAAAACTTGTCGAGGTCCAAGATGACAATACTTATGTGACGGTTACGGTAGAGTAGCAGCCAATGATGTGATTAACCAAAAGGGTACTTGGGGTGAAAAAATGGATAACATTGAAATTCTGTGCAAGCTGGACAAAGGGCAAATTGATGTTGATGAAGCCCTTGCCTTGCTCAAAAGAAACCGTAAAGCTATGAGAACAGCTAAAGGGAATTTTATGAAGATCAGCATCCGGAATGGAGATAAGCGTTTCCCTGTGTTAATACCCTTGTGTTTGCTCAATTCCGCTTTTTCATTGAGCAGGGCCGTTACCCGACTGATCCCAGAGAATAAGCAAATCGATGGATTAAATGAGATATGCAAGGCACTAGAAAAAATTGATAAAAGAGATTTTTCCAAGCTTCTTGATTCCTTAAGATACAGTAAAGAATATCCTTTGGTAAAGATTGAAGATGACTATACCATTGTAGATATAAGAGTTATTTAATACCTTTAAATAAAGGGGAATGTTTAAATAAAGGGGAATGAGGCTGAAGATGTTCAACCCCATTCCCCTTTATCTTTTGTGTTTCCGCTACCTTCACCCTTATTAAGAGTTATCTTCCTTTACCTTAACCGTGCATATGCTTGTGCCCACATCAACGATTATAACTTTGGTCCCTATTCCTATGACACCGGGACCGTTTCGCCTGGCCTGAATTTCCTGACCGTCAATCTGTATTTTGCCCGTGCCCAGAGTATCGCTGATGGGTTCGGTTACTACGGCTTCCTGGTTCAGATACTTCTCCAACGGATTTTCCTGTACCGTAGCAGTACCCCTCTTTCTTATAAAATAGATAACCAGCAAAATGACGACAATGACTCCTATGATGATATACCACACAGTGTTTCACCTCCTTTTAAAATCATTTTCTGCATACAAGATTTATTTGCCTTTTGATAGATCTTTGCTGGCAATTCATTTTATTTGAAACTGTAATGTACGATTACACAGATTATAGTTTCGGACAACAAATAAAAATATATGAATATGCCAATTGACATAATATGTTCATAAATATAACGTTTATTAAAGCGTGATCTAACATACAATGTTTTGAACGGCTAATAGACTATACAATATAAGCTTAACCGATAACCGGATTAATTTCAAGTCTTTTGGGCTTAATGAATTGAATGTTTTCTATTGCCCGAAAAAGCATTATAATATAAGAGAGGTTCCGGATATGACAGGAAAGTTTATCCTTCTCACAGTTGCAAAACCAGATGCAAATATTCAAGTATGACGAAGTATTACAAAATTCAGGAGGGTAAAAAAATGAAATATCTGGGGAAAAACGATCGACTTACCTCTAAAGAGCGGGTATTGAAGGTTTTTAATTTTGAAATACCTGATAGAGTGCCCATTAATTATTCAGCCAACCCTCAGATTGATCTTAAACTGAAGCAGTTTTTTGGCTTGAGGCCTGACGCCCATGAAGATCTGCTAAGAGTTCTTGGAGTTGATTTTAGAACAGTTAATGCTCCCTATGTAGGCCCTCCTTTGCATCCCCAGGTTGAAGGCAGAAGGGTGGATCCTCAGTGGGGTATAAGGACCAGATGGATTGAGCACGGATCGGGTGGATATTGGGACTATTGTGATTTTCCATTGAAGGATGCCGATGAGGAGATGATAGCTAACTGGCCCATGCCGTCGCCTGAGGATTACGATTACAGCATTGTCTATGATGTATGCAAAAAATATGAAGACTATGCCATTTCGGTTGGGGGGGCAGGATTGGGTGACATTATAAACTCCAATGGTATGCTGAGAGGAATGGAGCAGGTACTGGTGGATCTGATAACTGATAATCCTGCCGGACTGCTTCTTATAGACAGAAAGCTGGAAATACAGCTGGAAGTAACAAGGAGGACTATAGAAGCGGCAAAGGGAAAAATCGATTTTATGTGGGTGGGAGAGGATTTGGGCACTCAAATAGGCCCTCTAATAGGAATGGATCTCTTCAGAAAGCATATCCTGCCCCGTCATCAGAAGCTGTTTGAGCTGGCCAAAGCATATGAACTGCCGATTATGATCCACACTTGCGGTTCCAGCAGCTGGGCTTATGAAGACTTTATTAAGGCCGGTGTAAGAGCGGTGGATACTCTGCAGCCTGAGGCAAAGGATATGCATCCGGCCTATCTGAAAAAGCGATTTGGAGGCAGACTGGTCTTCCATGGCTGTATATCCACTGCTGGTCCGGTAGCCTTTGGCACAAGGGAGGATGTGATAAAAAACGTCAGGGAGACCTTGGAGATAATGATGCCCGGCAGTGGGTACTGTCTTGCTCCCACTCATGCCCTACAGGATAATTCCCCTGTTGAAAACGTTGTAGCCATGTACGAGGCTGCCCATTATTACGGACAATACAGATGAGGTGAGTTAGATGAAATGTGATGTAATAAAAAATTTCAAGGGATTTTTGGATGAACGGATTATCGGAGAAAAAATCGGGGCCGGATACAGTATCATGCTCATGAAGGACAACAGGAATGTGCTGGAATTTTATGAGGGGACCAGCTATTTTAGTCCTGACAAAGCTTTTCCCATTACCTCCGATACCCTATTTAGTTTGGGTTCCACTACCAAGCCTTTTACCTCCACTCTGATCATGAAGCTGAAGGAGGATGGACTGCTCGATGTCCACGATAAAGTGAAAAAGTTTGTCCCGGAATATAAGTTTGAAGATGTGTCTCTGCTGCATTTGATGGTGCATACAGCAGGATACGGACCTGAAACAATGGAGGAATTGAGCAAAAGAGCTTCTTACTTTGGCCAGCCTGATATAAAAGAACATTTGAAAGCTATATATGCAATTGACAAGCGGGACTATCCCGTGGGAACAAAATCCATGTATTTTTCAGCAGGGTATAATATTTTGCTGGATGTAATTGAAAGGGTAACTGGATTGACTATAGAAACCTTTGCGCAGCAGGTCCTCTTTAAGCCCCTGATGATGGAAAAGACAACGTATGATATTGGCAGCATAGAGAAAAAACACTATGCCTGCCCTACTACTTTCTCGGAAAATGGGGAAACGGTCCTTGAAGAATGGATGGCTTATCCTCCTATTGGTGAAGCAGGGATGGTCAGTACCTGTGCCGATCTGCTGAAGTTTGGAGGGATGATCTTAAACGGAGGAACATGGGAAGGGAAGACGGTTCTGAAGGAAGAAACGGCCCAGTCCCTTCTTACAGAAGCAACGGGGGGGAGATTCAACCATACGGGTGTATTCTTCTCCAGAGGCTCGGGCAGCTCTTATCCCACCTGTTTCAGTGATGATTACTCACCCAAGGCGGCAGGTCATCCGGGCTTTTGCGGCACTATGCTCTGGGTGGAACCGGAATTGAATATGACGGCGGCTATTTTGTCAAATTCCACAAGGGTTACGGAGGATTGGGCCTCCAAACCCGGTAATCTTATCTGGCAGATTGCAAAAAAACTGCGTGAAATTGCGAAGATGGTGTAATAAAATGGTGTAATAAAGATGAATAATAAGTATTTAATTAATTGAGATTTTGTGGTAAACTTTAAATGCAAACCTTTATGCGACAAATTATGAAACCGTGCCTGATGTAACTGCCGGTGTTCGGGTATGGTTGATGTGCTTGGATGAAGGATTTTGGTGATAAGCAGGAGGCGAAAATGCATAACGACAGGGTTGATACCCAGGATAGAATTGTAAACACGGCTATAGATATGATTGGACGTCACATTAATTTGGATTTTACAATAAGAAGTATTGCTGAAAAAGCCAATGTAAACCTGGCATCGGTCAATTATTATTTCCGTTCAAAGGATAATCTGATTAACGAGGTGGAGAAACATTTTGTACGCGAGAGCCGCCGTATATATGAGGAGATCGCTTCCTTGGCTATAAAGCCTAAGGACAAAATAAAGCTCTGGGCCACAAAGACCATGGATCAGATAATGGAGTATCCGGGTATAATATATCTGATAGTAACCAAATTGCTCAATGATAGAAGACAAAGCATTGGTATAGCGGGTTTGATTGACACGCTGGAGAAATCTCTTATACCTATAATAAAGGAGTCAACAGGAGTTGGGGATGATTTTACGGCCTCCGTTAAGCTGATGCATTTATTTTCAGGCGTGGTTGCGCCCGTGCTTTTCTATTATGGTGCGGGGAGGACCTTTAATATCGATATGACCAGCAGAAGCGACAGGACAAAGTACATAGAATCACTGATTGACAGCATATTGTGATTATATCAATTACTCTGCAGGTGTGCCTGTACGTCCATCCGTATACAGCGAAGTCTGCTGTCCGGTTAATAAGAATGCTGCTTATGGTTTGGTTTGTATAACCGAATAGTATCAGTTTGTTTTTAATTCGGCTTGTTTATCCTTGACAAGCGCTTTTTTTAGCGCTATATTAAAACGTGTATATAAAACATACGTTTAAATTATACGTTTTATACTCCTAACCATTGTTATTTTTAATTGTTTCTCATACCGACTATATTGCAAGAGCTGAAGCCGGGTAACAAGCAAAAAATGTGTGTATTTTAAATATACTCTTTCCAGCCTTTGTATGGGGACTAAAGCGACTCTGCCGTATGGCATTTATTGAGGTGAGCAAATTGTATGGTGAGGATTAGCACTTTTGTTGTAAAGCACAGAAAGCTTATATTGACCCTGACAGTATTGCTTATAATACCCTCGATAATCGGCTATCTAAGCACAAGAGAAAATTACGACATACTGTCTTATATGCCAGGCAATTTAAATTCAAAGCAGGGCGAAGAGATTCTGGAGGAAAACTTCAATTTATCCGGCCAGGCATTTGTAGTGGTTGAAAATACGGAAGTCTGGAAGGTAAAAGAGCTGAAGTCCCGCTTGGAAACAGTAGAGGGTGTTGAAAAGGTTGTATGGCTTGATGATTTTGAGGATATTGCCCTGCCAGTAGAATTTATGAATCCCGATATAAGGGAAAACTTCATCTCAGGTGATTTTACAATTTTAGTAATACAGTTTACCGATAACGCGAGAGCCGAGTCTACTATGCTGGCAGTAGAGGAGATAAGAAAAATATGCGGACATAAGGTGCTGTTTGGCGGGGAGCCGGTTATTATGAATGATATGCAGGTAATAACCTCGAAAGAAATGATATATTATTTGATTATCGGGGTTATATCAATATATGCAATACTCTCGGCATCAATGACTTCGTTTATAGAACCCCTTCTATTTCTTGTATCCATTGGAATTGCCATTATATTCAATATGGGAACTAACTTTATCAAGGGAGAGGTGTCCTTTATCACAGCCTCCGTAGCAGCTGTCATGCAACTGGGTATATCAATGGACTATTCCATCTTTTTATTGCACAGGTTTGAGGAGGAGAGGAAGAAAGCATCCAACGCAGAGGAGGCCATGATTTCTGCCATTTCCAAGACGGGTATCCCGGTAACCGCCAGCGCACTTACCACCATTGCAGGTTTTGCAGCTTTGTTATTCATGGAGAACGGCATAGGCAGTGATCTGGGTTTTGTACTGGCTAAAGGAATAGTTTTCAGCCTTTTAACTAATGTTACCGTGCTTCCCTGTCTTATCATAATATTTAGCAAATTTTCCGATAAGTACAGGCACAGGCCGGTTATTCCCACCTTTAGAGATATCTCCAGCGGGATCGTCAGATTTAGGTGGCTTTTCCTTGTAATAGTTGTATTGGTTGCCGCACCCTCATTTTTGGCACAGAACAACCTTAAGTATTACTACAGCATCGAACGTTATTTGCCGGAAAACTCTCCCGCTGTAATGGATACAAACAGGATAAGGGATATCTTTATGAGCACTGAAGCTGTGTATGTTATAACTCCGGATGAAGGAAATGTTAAAGAAAAGGAATTGGCGGGCAGAATAGAAGCTGTTGATGCAGTTGATTCGGTGTTGGGTCTGTCTCAACAGGTTGATCTGACAATACCCGAGACTTATATTCCGGCTGATGTGAAGGACAGATACATAAAGGATGGTTATAGATTCTTTGAAGTGCGCTTATCAACTCCTTCGGATGATCCCCGGACATTTAAAGCAGTGGATCAGATAAGGGAAATGGCTCAGGATATGTATGATGAGTGCTATGTAACTGGTTCACCTGCATTGACGAGGGATCTGGCCAGCCTGGTTGATACCGATATGAAAAAAGTTACAACAATATCCATAGGGCTGATTCTGATTATTCTGGCCATCAGCTTTAAGTCGCTGTCCATTCCGTTTTTGCTAGTATTTGTGATAGAAATGGCTATATGGATAAACTTAAGCATACCGTATTTCCAGGATGCAACCGTATCATCCATAACCTCAATTGTGATTAACGCTATTCAATTGGGTGCCACCGTAGACTATGCAATATTGTTTACAAGCCGGTATAGAGAAAACCTTGGCGTTGTCAGGAACGGATTGGAGGCGATGAAGCAGACCATAGAGGATACCGGCAGATCAATTTTAACAAGTGCATTGACGATGATTGCCGCAACCCTGGGTATTGCACTGATTGCCAGCATAAAGGCCACCGGCGAACTAACTATGATGATAGGAAGAGGGGCGGCTATAAGTATGGTGATAATATTCTTGGTACTGCCATCCGTACTTCTGATATTCGATAAACCTATAAAGTATACAACATTGGGCTGGAAAGGACCAGGGGCATAAACGGTTTTTATCAGCCAAAGGCTGTTTTGTGGAATGGAGGTAAGGGATCATGAGCAAGATTGTTTCACGAGTATTGTTAATACTATGTACGGCAAGCTTTATCCTGATGCCGGTAAGGATAACCCATGCCGATGAAGGGACAATTTATGAAAAAAATAGCGATGCAGGTATGTTAATGAAAAATGAGACGGTATATGTAACATTGGATCACAATGGGAGGGTATTGGATCAAAGGGTTGTGAATCGGTTATATGCCAATGGAGCAGTGGATAAAGTTGTAGATTACGGAGATTATATTTCGATCAGAAGCATGGAGTTGGACGTCGTGCCCGAGATTCGAAATGATCAGATAATATGGGACCCCGATTTATTAAAAAGAGGGGATATATATTATGAAGGTATTACTGATAAGGAGTTACCGATAGAAGTTTCCATAAAGTATTTTCTTGATGGTGTGGAGATTGATGCTGCTGACATTGCCGGCAAAAGCGGAAATGTTGGAATAGAGATAAAAATAAAAAACAGGATGAGGGTTGAAGAGCCAATAAGTTATAAGAGCTTTGATGGCTCGACAGTATCACAGGATTACGAGTATTATACACCATTCCTGGTGCAGGTGTCTTATGCGGTAGATCTTGATGTTTTCTCAGAAGTGAAGGCTGAGGATGCCGTAAAGGTAACAACAGGAAAGACCATGAACCTAAGCTTTGCTACCTTCCCATACCCGGATTCTGAATTGTACTTTGAAATGAAGGGTGACAATATAGAACTGAATCCCATTACATTTACCGTTTTTCCTCAGCTAATGCCGGTACAGAATGTTGAATTGGGCGAAGAGTTGGAGAAGCTGTTTGAAGGGCTGGAGCGAATCAGGGATGGCCTGGAGCAGTTGGGGAACGGAATAGACTCACTTGCCGGTGTAAGCAGGAGGATACATGCAGGACAGCGGGAGTTTTATCAAGGTCTTTCCGATATAGCAGAGGGGAGCGGTGAACTGGGCAGGAATTCGGATGCTCTTGTCACGGGATATGTTTCCATTATGGAAGGTTTAGGAGAATTGAAGGATGGAGCAAAAGAACTGTCACATGCACTTGGTTACATACAACCGGGCATGGATATACTAAGCAATTCGGCGAAGGAGCTTTCAAACGGCCTGGGAACACTGAAAAAAGGTGCGGGTGAATTGGAAGTAGCGGGCAATAAACTAATACAGGGGTATGCGGCATTAAAAAATATAAATGAGATAATAGTTTCCCTGGCTGTGGAACTGGCCGCCAAGGATCCGGATAATCCCGAATTGCAACAGCTCAACGCATTGATGGCTCAGCAGGCCCAGCTTATAGATTCACTGGCGGGTGCGGGTGAAGGGATAACCCAGGGGGCAAAAGCCCTGAGCCAAGGAATGGATACAATAAAGGGGAATCTGGATAGGGAGTTTATACCGGGCATGGAAGGTCTGGCTGACGGAATTAGTGAGGCCGTTTCAGGCTTTGATGTTTTGATTGAGGGTATGTCCCGGTACAAAAAAGGGCAGGCAGCATATAAGCAGGGATTGGTGGATTATATCGAAGGTGTGCAGAAAATAGCCGATGGGTTGGAAGAATTGAAGCGACATTCCGGCAATATGTTGTCCGGACTTGAGGAACTGGTAAAGGCGCTTGACAACCTCGGTAAGGGAATTGCTGATATTAGCGAAAAAGGTTTTCCGGAGCTGCAGGACGGTATCGTTAAAGCTATTGACGATATGCGATTTGCCGAAGCTTTACTAGACAAAATGGAGGAACTGGTACGGGACTATAGATCCTTTATGGACAACCAAAAAAACAGAAACAGCAGCGTACAGTTTATTATGAAAACGGATGGAATTGTATTACGGGATGTTGAAGAAAAGACAGATGCTCAGGATACAGGGGAATCCAAGGCAAATTGGTGGAAGAGATTGTTAAAACTCTTCGGTATGTAATTCTATGTGGTGGAATGGGGCAGCAGAAAGATGCTGAAAAAGCGAAAAAGACAGATATGCAAAATAAAAAAGCTCTCCAAAATAGCCCTTGACAGAGTAAATTAAATGCTGTATATTATTATTTGTCTTTGAGAGATACAATGATTGGCTCGGGGTGTAGCGCAGCTTGGTAGCGCACGTGCTTTGGGAGCATGGGGCCGGGGGTTCAAATCCCTCCACCCCGACCAGGTGCTTTGCGGGCCTTTAGCTCAGCGGTTAGAGCAACCGGCTCATAACCGGTCGGTCCGGGGTTCGAATCCCTGAAGGCCCACCAAAAATGCCTCGGTAGCTCAGTCGGTAGAGCAGCGGACTGAAAATCCGCGTGTCGGTGGTTCGATTCCGCCCCGAGGCACCACCAAATGTATATCATGGAGGGGTTCCCGAGTGGCCAAAGGGGGCAGACTGTAAATCTGCTGGCACAGCCTTCGATGGTTCGAATCCATCTCCCTCCACCATTTTATCTAACTATGAAAAGCGTTTTTGCGTTGACAGAAGGGTTAAATTTTCATATAATTTATATGGAAAGATGATACGCGAAAGTGGTGGAATTGGCAGACGCGCTAGATTCAGGGTCTAGTGGGCTTTACGCCCGTGGGGGTTCGACTCCCCCCTTTCGCACCAGCGGCAAAAAACTCCGGGGTTATTAAAACCCCGGAGTTTTTTTATCGAAAAAATCGGTATTTCGGATTTACCAGACAAGCTTCCTCACAAAGGATACTTTTTAATATAGTTTAATGTTTCATCAACGGTAGTAAAGGCAATCCCGGTAACCGTATCAGCACAGCCGTAATATATTGCAATTCGGCCTGTAGCCGAATCAGTCAGGGCTGCGCACGGAAATACAACATTGGGTACGTCGCCGGCCAGTTCATATAACTCTTCCGGACCCAAAATATAATATCTGGAGCGCACCTTGACCTTCCAGGGCTTGTCAATATCGAGAAGAGCAGCGCCCATGCGATAGACAAAGCCGTTACAGGTTGTGATCACGCCGTGATAAAATAACAGCCAACCTTCATCGGTCTCAATGGGGATGGGACCTGCTCCAATCTTGGTTGACTGCCATGCGCTCCTGTCATCTTTGATCGGACCCATAACATGCCTATGCTTTCCCCAGAAAACCATATCCGGGCTGAAGCTAACAAATATATCTCCAAAGGGAGTATGGCCGGTATCGCTGGGCCGGCTCAACATACAGTATTTGCCGTTAATTTTTCGAGGGAACAGGACTCCGTTTCGGTTATATGGAAGAAAAGCATTTTCTATCTGATAGAATGTCTTGAAATCGTAAGTATAGCCCACACCGATGGTAGGGCCATGGTATCCATTGCACCATGTTATGTAATATTTACCATCCAAATAGCAAATTCGGGGATCGTAGCGATATTCCCTCTTCAAAAACTCCTGCTCTTCATCCGGATTTTTGCCTTCTCCAATAAACTGGATCGGAGTTTCCTCAATGTCCCAATTGATTCCGTCCTTGCTGAAGCCGGCAAACAAATCCATGCTCAATGCCTTGCTGTCGCAACGAAATACTCCTGCAAACCCATCTTTATAACGAATGACTGCGCTGTTAAAGATACTGTTTGATGTGGGAATTGCATCCCGCTTGATTATGGGGTTGCCGGAATACCTCCAAATGGGAGCCTTGCACCCTTTGGGCTTGTCCTCCCAGGGTATGTTGGGTAATGGATCTCCTATAATTCTTGCCATAATAAACCTCCAATCATTATGTTTTCTGTATAATAGATTATACTATTTTCATGGATTATTCCAATACAAATATGTCACAGACCGGCGCCTTTCCTTCCCTCTTTGGCAGGGATATTTTGACCCCATTGTTGGTGTTGCTAAAGCTGACGGCTTGTTTTGTACCAAGGAGAGAAACCGACTTTGCCTTCAATTCAATGGGTATAAACAGTTCATCCACCATGGTTTCATTTTCATCCATGTATAAATAAAATACGTAAACCTTACCGTCCTTTCCGGTAAACGCAAGGTTACCCGTTCTGTAAGGAGGATATGGCCTGGTACAATATATGGCTTCTCCATATATCTTAAGCCAATTGCCCAGCTCTGCTATGGTTTTTAAAGCCTGTCTGGGAAGTCGTCCGTCGGGTTGAGGGCCGACGTTCAGGGCCAAATTTCCGCCTTTTGCCACTATATCGATCAAGAGATGGGCTACTCTTCGCAGCGGCTTGTAATCATCTCCGTAAGCAAAGGAAAAAGAGGTTCCCAGCGTAATACAGCTTTCCCAGGGAACGAAAATCGGTTCCTTTGGAATGGTCTGCTCCGGCGTTATATAGTTTTCGTAAATGCCTCCCACCGTCCTGTCGGCGACTATAAGCCCAGGC
Source organism: Clostridiales bacterium DTU074 (assembly GCA_001513075.1). Lineage (GTDB taxonomy): Bacteria > Bacillota > Clostridia > Caldicoprobacterales > Caldicoprobacteraceae > DTU074. The sequence continues at coordinate 28,695 of LFSE01000067.1, forward strand.
TGGGTGGTTTGACGAATCTCCTCTATGATTTCATGGAGACGGAGATCCTGATTGTTCTGCGGGCATACCCAGCCTGCGTCCAGCCAGAGAATGTCTATCCTGCCATAATCGGTTAACAGTTCCCTTAATTGAGCGTGGGTATATTCAACGAATTTATTCCATAGTTCGGGATATTCCCTTGTATCGTAGGTTGTGTTTCTATTTTTGAATGAGCTGTGTTTGTGACCTTCCGCCCAGTAATACTCGCTGTGCCAATCCGCTTTTGAGAAATATGCAGCAATGCCAAGGCCTTCATTTCGGAATGCATCAAACAGCTTCCTTACAATATCGGCATTTTTATTGTTTCTAAAGGGGCATTCCGGACCTGTAATTTTGTAGTCTGTAGTTTTTGTATCCCACATGCAAAAACCGTCGTGATGTTTTGTTGTAAAAATGAGATACCTGAAACCTCCCTCCCTGGCAATCTTGGCCCACTGTTCGGGCATGAAACGGATGGGGTTGAAAGTTTTATTTAAGGATATGTACTGCTGTTTGAATAATTCCATATCCCCGTCAACCCAGTCTATTTGATGCCTTGACCAATCCCCGTCTGCGTCGGATAGAGCCCAGGATTCCACAATGCCAAGCTGGCTGTATGGTCCCCAATGAATCATTAAACCAAGCTTTTGATCTTTAAACCATTCCAGTCTTTCACGCACCAGGGGATCCGAAGGTTCTATATATTTTTTTGCATCGGTATAATTATGTACGCCCTCTACTATTTCATGTGCCATTGATAAACCCTCCCCTTATATCAGAAATAGTTTTGCCCAGGTGAAGACAACAATACTTAACATAAACAGAATTAATGGAATTATTCAAGCTTTTTATTGGCATTCTCAGCTTAGTTCTTTATAAGTTGTCCATTATGCAGTTTAGCTGACATAGATAAAGGCATTTCTCAAAACTTATTACTAAATTGCTTGATATAAGTTAGTGGATTTTACTGCAATGTTTTTTTTATTGAAATTTGAGATGGATATAAGTGTTGCTGTATAGCCCTCCTGTGATTATTAATGTTGCTATGACGCAAACTAACTGTAAGCCGGCTGTAACCCGATATAACTCCCAATGATTGGATATTTTATACACTCTAAATATACATCAACAAATATGCCGTGTCAACATAATCCATAATATTGCAATTTAGAAGAAATTTAGATTTGAAAACGTAACTGCTTTATTTATACAATTCTTTCTGATATAATCTAAGATAGAATTTTGTATAGATCCTTGTCGGATAGAAAGGAGCGAATCCTATGAATATAACCCATAAATATGATTCTGATAAAAACAGCTGGGAGGTTACATTGTCCGGAGAAGTGGATGTTTATAATGCACCAGTGCTTAAAGAAACCCTTCACGGTTTGCTTGATGAAAAAAATACGGATATAATAATCGATTGCAAGGAGCTGAAGTATATTGACAGCACCGGCTTGGGGGTCCTGATTGGAGTGCTGAAGCGGGTAAAGGATGAGGACGGCAATATTACAATCATTAATTTGAAACCCTATATAAAAAAGATATTTACCATAACAGATCTCGATAAAATATTTCTAATAGAGGTGCAGGAGTGATGAATGAGGATCGTGTTTTTTTAAAAGTACCTGCAAAGCCGGAATACATTATGGTTATCCGATTAACTACTTCAGCTGTAGCCAGCCGTGCCGGGTTCGGTGTGGATGAAATTGAGGATATAAAGGTGGCAGTGGCTGAGGCAGGGATTGTTATAATGAATCAGCACAAAGGTACAGGAAATATTGATTTAAGCTTTAAAATAATCGGTGATGAAGGGATTCGGATACATATATGCGCGTCTGATGTAAAAGAAAAGATCGAACCCTTTATAGATAATGAACAGACAGAACTTAGTTTTTATATTATGGAATCTTTTATGGATGGTATTGAGAAGAAGGAAGAAAATGGATATATACGTGAATTGATAATGTATAAAAAATTTGGGGGTTAATATTTCATGGGTATACAAGTTAGCGAAAAAGATAAGTCCGAAAAGCTGGAAGAATTGCTTAAAGAATATTGTGATACCCGGGATATAACTCTTAGGAATAAACTGCTTAATGAATATCTGTATATTGCCGAGATAATAGCAAAGAAGTTTGTAAACCGCGGAGTAGAATACGATGATTTGTTTCAGATAGCCTCACTTGCCCTGTTAAAAGCCCTGGAACGGTATGATATAAATAAAGGGTATAAGTTCTCCAGCTTTGCTACTCCTACCATAATCGGAGAGATTAAGAACTATTTCAGGGATAGAAGCCGTATTATTCGCTTGCCGCGAAAGGAAAGTGAAATGATAAAAAAGCTGGAGAAAGCACGTCATCAGCTTACGTACAGTTTAGGTCGCTCTCCGAAACCCGAAGAGATTGCCGAACATCTGGGTATCAGTACCGAAGAGGTATTGGAATTGATGGAGTCCAGCTATATAACCAACACTATCTCATTAGACTATTATATTGATGACGGCGAAACGGATCTGTCCATGCTGATAGGAGAAGAAGAAAAGGACTATATAAGAATAGAAGATAGAGATCTGGTTGAAAAAGCCATGGAAAAGCTGAATGACCTGGAGCGAAAGGTAATATATGAGCGATTTTTTAATGAAAGAAGTCAAAGGGATATTGCTGAAGAAATAGGAGTTTCCCAGATGTATATTTCAAGGCTGGAACGAAGGGTACTCCAACGATTAAAGCGAATATTTAGCGAAAAATAACAGAGCAATGGAATGTTTTAAGAAATATGAGCGGGGGTAGTTATTATATAGATGATAAAACAAGACCGAATATGGAGGTAGCTCTAAGTGGAATTGCTATACAAAAAAGAGGTTAAAGGTGCCAAACCACAAATGGTAAGAGAACTTACAGGGGAGATTATAAATTCAATAGAAGCATGGAGATGCCTAAGTGAAGAGGAGAAATATGAATTTCGCATTATTATTAATGAATTAATAGTTAATGGGATCATTCATGGGAATGAGTGTTTCTGTGACAAGGTTCTGAAAGTCGCCATATATGCTCTTGATGATAATACCGTTTCCATCTGTATACAGGATGAAGGGAGAGGTTTTAACTATAAGGAAATAATAGAAGAAGGGTGTTTCCCATGTGACTCTGCATTGTTTTTGGAAAGGGGCAGGGGTTTAAAAATAGTAAAGCATATATGCGATGCAATAAAATTCAGCCATAATGGGAGCTGGGTCAATGTTAAAAAAACCGTGAGGGCATAAATAAAAAGCTATAAACAGGTCTTGGGGGAACCCAATAAAAGTTTCGGCAGAGGAAGCTTTTTTTTCTTTTTATAGAGGATTTTTTTATTTTTTAGAGAAATAAACTAATAAGAATAGATGCTTGGAAGGAATGGGCGATGGGAAAGGGCCTTGTTATAGGAAACAGAAGGGTAAGATTCAGGTTCTTTGTATTTTTGTTTTTGTGTATAGCAGGCTGTTACTTTATTATAGGCATGTTTGATCGTTCCTATTCCTATGGTATTGTTGAATATGGAGAACTATTGCTAAATGATATGGGTGATGCGCTTGTTATACGTCAGGAAGAAGTATATAACGCCCCGGAATACGGGAAGGTCATCTTTCTTTTAGCTGAAGGCGAGAGTGTTGAAAAGGAACAGCCTGTAGCCATTGTTTACAAGGCTAATTTTAAAGAGGAATTGGTTTATCAGCTTTACAATGTCAGGGAGAAGATATTAAGCTATCAGCAGGAGAATATTCTGCAGGATGTAATGGATAAGGATATAGAAAAGCTTGAAAAGGAAATCTCCGAAACCATTATGTCCATTCAAACCTCAATAAGGGACAATCAGCTGGAGAATTTGGACAGAAAAGAAAAGAAGCTCAGGTCCTTGTTTGATAACCGGCAAAGAATGTTTGATAAAAAAGTTACTCCCGACAGCTATCTTGAGAAGCTGTATGCCCAGGAAGCCGAACTGAACGAACAGCTTGAGGAGTGGAGAGTAGAAATTGTGGCTCCGAGCCCCGGCCTTGTTAGCTTTTCCTTGGATGGTTTGGAAGAAATTCTGAGCGCCCAATCCATAAATTATCTTACTGTGCAGGATTTTGAAAACCTGATGGATCAACAGCTTATTGAAGCTGATGATGCAACTGCACGAGATCGGCCGTTTTTCAGAATTATTAATCCTGACAAATGGTATATGGCCTGTTTAATTGATGAACCTGTAATAGCGTATCAAGACGGCCAGCAAGTGGAAGTAAGCTTTATTGAACCGCACAACCTGACCCTTGAAGGAAAGGTATATCGCGTTCAGAAGGGAAAGGAAGGATGCCTGGTCATTGTTGAATTTAGCGATAAAGCTGCAGATATTATTAATATAAGAAGTACAAAAGCCGATATAAGCAAGAAGTTTCAAGGATTTATGGTGCCGATGGAGGCTATAAAAAAACGCCGGGGGAAAACCGGTATAATAGCTGTAAAGGGCGATGCCAGGGTTTTTATAGAAGTTAACATAATTGCTTCCGATGAACAAAATGCTATTATAGAGAAGGAAGGTGAATCAGGGGGCTTGGAACTTCACACTAAGGTGTTGATTGAGAGGCGGTAAACAAATGAATATCCAGCGGAATATAAAAAAGGTGATGGAAAGGATTTCAGAAGCTGCCTATAGATCCGGCAGGCAGCCAGATGATATAATTCTGGTGGCTGTTACAAAGTCGGTGAATCCGAATAATGTAATTAGCGCAATCAATACTGGTATAGAACATATTGGCGAGAACAGGGTACAGGAATTTTTAAAGAAAGAGGGTGTTATCCCCGAGGGTGTAAAACGGCATTTTATTGGCAGATTGCAGACCAACAAGGTTAAGTACATCATTGATAAGGTAGACCTCATCCACTCATTGGATCGCTTGGATTTAGCCCGGGAGATTGATAAAAGAGCTGCAAATGTTGATAGAATAATGCCAGTGTTGGTCCAGGTAAATATTGCCAGAGAAGCGACCAAAGCAGGCGTTATGAAGGAAAAGCTGTATGAATTTATCGAGAGTTTGACACCCTTTACCCATATAAAGGTTAAGGGGTTAATGACGATTGCTCCTTTTTCTGAAAATGGCAAGGATATTCGACGTTACTTTGCGGAAATGAAGGAGTTGTATCAAAAGCTTGCTAATAAAAAGTATCCCAACGTTGAAATGGAGTACCTATCCATGGGTATGACCAATGATTATGAAGTCGCTATAGAGGAAGGGGCGAACATGGTCAGGATTGGGAGAGCAATCTTTGGGGAAAGATATTAGAAGGAGGAAATTCTATGGCAGGGAAGATATTCAATAAAATATTGAATTTTATCGGGCTGGAGGAGACCATCATAGAAGAACCCGAGGAGATAAATGAGGATGACCAGTTTCAGAATAACAATGATGAAATCATAGAGCCCTCTTTTCGTTCCAAACAGAAAAGGGGGAAAGTAGTAAATATACATACGTCATCGTATATTAAAGTTGTAATTTATCAACCCACCTCCTTTGATGATACTCAAAGTATAATAAATAGTTTAAAAACGCGAAAGCCCATTGTCGTAAATCTGGAATCTCTGGATGCCAATATGGCTCAAAGGGTTTTGGATTTTATCAGCGGGGGAGTATATGCTCTTGACGGTACCATACAGAAAGTCTCCAGGGGGATCTTTGTTTTGGCTCCGAGCAATATAGATATAATAGGGAATATTCCGGACGAGTTAAAGGGCAAGAGTTTTTTTACACTGGCAAATATAAAAGATAGCAGTTATGAATAGGGGGCAAGAGATTGTTATATATGATCATAATAAATATTGTGAGAGGTATACGTTGGTTTCTTAATATACTGTCATGGCTTATAATTGTAAATGCTCTGTTGTCCTGGTTTATGGCTCCAACCCATCCCGTGCGATCTTTTTTGATGCGACTGATAGAGCCAATCGTAAGGCCTTTCCGCCGGCTTACCAGCAGGTTAAACACCTCGGGCTTTCCTATTGATTTTTCCCCTTTGCTTGCTTATTTTGCTATTTTAATCCTGCTTGAGGTGTTAAGAGCTTTAGAAAGCTATCTGATACGAAGGCTCTGGTTTTTTGGATAAATAGCATGGCGTTATTCTATTAAGGGGTGTGCGGCTGTGTTACCGAATGTTTCATGGTATAAGGACGGGACCGCCACCGCGAAAGGGAGGTTATTGATATGCCTTTGACACCTGTTGATATACATAACAAGGAATTTTCAAGAACTTTCAGAGGTTATAACGAGGATGAGGTAGATCAATTCCTGGATCTGATTGTTGAAGACTTTGAAAAGCTTTATAAGGAAAACTTCGAACTCAAAGAGCGATTAAGTATGTTGAAAGAACAGGTGGAATACTATAAAACCATGGAAGCGACTTTAAAGGACACTTTGATAACAGCGCAGAAAACGGCTGAAGAAGTGGAAGCGTCAGCTCATAAAAAGGCTGAACTTATAATAGAAGAAGCGGAACAGGAAGCCCAAAAAATTATACAAAACGCCAATGAACAGGTGCTAAGGATACGTTTGGAATATGAGGAAACCAAAAAGCAAATACAGCTCTTTAAAGCCAGATTTAAAGCTTTAATGGAGACATGTTTACAAGCCATCGAACAGGAAAGTGCAGAAACGGTTGAGGAGAGGCTGGGTTGAGGGGTTTGCACTTGGACTTTTGGTGCTGGTGTAAAGCGGATAAAAAGGCATTATGGGGATATACTCTTTATTGTATATCCCTTTATTTTTTGGGAGATGGATGATGTAAAGATGAAACGAAGACTGGCTGGTGAAAAAAACACTGTGCGCAATCAGTTGACAGTCATAGAGGAAATAGCAAGAACCTTTGAAAAGATGAGATTTGGCGAATATATAGAATATCTGAACGATACAAGAAGGATGATACGTACCAATTTCATAGCCGGGCTTGCCAGGGGTTTTGGAATGGCTGTGGGATTCACCGTATTGGGGGCTCTGGCGCTGTATTTTTTAACCCAGTTGGCCAACAAAAATTTACCTATAATCGGCGGCTTTATAGCCGAAATAGTAAAGATTGTGAGACAGCATCTTTAATGATGAAATATGAAACGGAGGAACGATAATGAAGGACTATGAAATTAGATATCTGAGAAAAAAACTGATTGAAGAACAGCAGAAAGTGGAATCACAGCTACAGCGGGCAAAAGAATATAATTATGGCATCGGTCAATCGGTTGGAAATGGTATAGGAGAATTATCCACATACGATAATCATCCGGCAGATTTGGGGTCCGAAACCTTTGAACAGGAAAAGCTTATGACCCTTAGAAACCAGCAGTTGGAATACCTGGCAGATATTCGTGATTCTCTGAACAGGATTGACAGGGGAACCTACGGGATATGTGTATACTGCGGGGCGGATATCGGCTTTGAACGCCTGGATTCATACCCGACGGCGAAGCTGTGTATAGGCTGTCAGAAAGGTGAGAAGGAAGAAGAAATCGGTACGAATAGATCATATTGAGGGCAATAACTGAAATATTGCTGCGAAAGGTGCTTCTCTTGTGGTATAATCTAAACTGGTCATACACAGGTTAACAGAGAAAGAGGGGAGCATCATGCTGCAGGCAATTATTGTAATTCTTGTTGTTGTACTGGATCAGGTGTCCAAATATTTGGCAAAACATTATCTTAAGCCAATTGGATCGGTGCAGCTGATCCCAAAAATTTTTCATTTCACCTATGTTGAAAACAGAGGTGCTGCGTTTGGAATACTGCAAAATCAAAGGTGGTTTTTTATAGCAATAACGGTAGTTGTTGCGGTTGCCATAGTTTATTATATGTATACGCATAGCAGCGAAAACCTGCTTTTAACCATTGCCCTTTCAATGATACTTGGAGGCGCAATAGGGAATCTTATCGACAGGATTCGTTTGGGCTATGTAGTGGATATGTTTCACTTCATACTCATAGATTACCCGGTTTTTAATGTTGCCGATTCATTCGTAGTTATAGGCACCATCCTTCTGGCATATTATATCCTTTTTATAGCCGGTTCAAAAGAGGGCAGTATAAGTTAGGTGCTGTATATGGAAACGATAAGGATAGAAGTCGGACAATCGGAGGAAGGAAAAAGAATTGATGTATTTTTGGCCGATAAGTTTCCGCAGCATTCTCGTTCGTATATCCAAAAGCTTCTCAAAGACGGCTTTGTATTGGTAGACGGTGGCAAGGTCAAGCAAAACCATCGGGTGAGAGCTGGAAGCACCATTGAAATGAATATACCGCCTCCCAAAGAGATTTCTTTGGAACCAGAAGCCATGGAGCTGGATATTGTTTATGAGGATGATGACATTGTGGTTGTGAATAAGCCCCAGGGTATGGTAGTGCATCCCGCACCCGGGAATTATTCCGGTACTCTGGTCAATGCCCTTCTGCATAGATGCAGCCAGCTGTCGGGGATTGGTGGGGTTATACGGCCTGGGATCGTGCATCGCCTGGATAAGGATACTTCGGGCCTGCTTGTAGTAGCAAAAAATGATACCGCCCATAAAAAGCTTTCGCAGCAAATTAAAGATAGGTTGGTCAGGAGGGTTTACTGGTGTATTGTTGAGAACAATATAAAGGAGGATAGGGGTGTTATAAGAGCACCAATCGGCCGCCATCCCGTTAACAGGAAAAAGATGGCGGTAATATGGGGCCCGAATGCCAGGGAGGCCATAACCCATTTTCGGGTTATGGAAAGATTTGGGGAATACACGCTGGTGGAAGTGGTGCTGGAGACTGGCAGAACCCACCAGATAAGGGTGCATATGGCCTATATGGGAAACCCCGTTGTTGGCGACGGGACCTATGGCTCAAAGAAACGGGAGTTTAAACTAAATGGCCAGGCCCTGCATGCCAAGAAGCTGGGGCTTTTCCACCCATCAACAGGGCAATACATGGAGTTTGAAGCGGCTCTCCCCGATTACTTTGAAGAGCTGCTAAAACTGCTGAGGGAAAACTTTTGAAATTTTAAAATTGCCCTGGACAGCCCTGTCTTTTGTATGATATACTATCAAAAAATAAAAAGCCTTTAAATCGATCCTGAGAGATCGGTAAGGTATCGTTAAGCAATTAATATGGTTTTGTATACTTAGGACGTCTTACCGATCGGTAAGACGTTTATCTGTATTGGGGGGTGAGCTTAGTCATGGTTCAAAAGGCCTTGATAATGGATGAAGCCGCTATGAACAGGGCAATTGCCCGGATAGCCCATGAGATAATTGAGAGAAATAAGGGAACAGAGGATGTAGTGCTTGTTGGTATTCAAAGAAGGGGCGTACCCTTAGCTCAAAGGCTGGCCAGGAAAATTTTGCAATACGAGAAAAAAGAAGTACCAGTAGGAGTATTGGATATTACTCTGTATCGGGACGATTTGTCAACACTATCGGAACACCCCATAATAAACAGCACACATATTCCTTTTTCGGTAAACAACAAAATTGTGGTAATGGTAGATGATGTGCTGTATACAGGCCGAACGGCCCGGGCAGCGATGGATGCCCTGATAGATCTGGGCAGACCCAGGTCAATACAATTTGCGGTTCTTATCGACAGGGGGCACAGGGAACTACCAATAAGGGCCGACTACGTAGGCAAGAATGTTCCCACCTCCAGAAGCGAGATAGTACACGTTCACGTTACCGAAGTGGATGGATACAACAATGTAATAATAGCCGAAAATTGATTTCCCTTTAATACAGTCCCGTGAGGCTGTCAAGGGAAGACGGAAAAGACGAATTTTCCTTCAAATGCCTTGATAGCCGCTATCAAGGCATTTTTTCATATAACGAGGCAGGTGGGATAATGGCATTGAAGAATAAGGATTTACTCGGTCTCAGAGGTTTATCCAAGGATGAGATAGAAGAGATACTTGATACAGCTGAGCTAATGAAATACATTCTGGAGCAGGATCATAAAAGGACTCCCCATCTACAGGGAAGATCCATTGTTACCCTGTTTTATGAAAACAGTACAAGAACCAGGCTGTCATTTGAGCTTGCCAGTAAATACATGAGCGCCAGCATGGCCAATGTGTCAGCTTCATCCAGCAGCGTAGCCAAAGGAGAAAGCCTTATAGATACCGGAAAGACCATCGAGAGCATGGGAGCGGATGTGATAGTGATCCGCCACCCTGTCTCGGGTGCGCCTCATCTTTTGGCCAAACATGTTAAGGCGTCGGTTATAAATGCAGGCGACGGAATCAATGAACATCCGACTCAAGCGCTGCTGGACATGTTTACAATAAGGCAGAAGAAAGGGACCTTGTGTAAACTAAAAGTAGCGATTATTGGGGATATTCTTCACAGCAGAGTGGCCCGGAGCAATATCTGGGGTTTAACCACCATGGGAGCTGAGGTAAGGGTAGCCGGGCCCGCCACCCTGATACCTCCGGATATTGAAGGTATGGGGGTTAAGGTCTTCTACAACGCCGATAATGCCATAAAGGGTGCCGATGTGGTTATGGGATTAAGGCTTCAGAAGGAACGACAACAGAAGGGCTTGCTTCCTTCAATTAGAGAATACACCAGCTTGTTTGGCATAAACAGAGAGAGAATGCTGCTGGCACGTAAGGATGCGCTGATCATGCATCCCGGCCCTATAAATAGGGGTGTGGAAATATCATCCGATATTGCAGATGGAGAACAATCAAGCATAAATGAGCAGGTTACCAACGGTGTAGCCGTTCGTATGGCCCTTCTCTATCTGCTGACCAGGAGGAATAAGGATGCTATGCATTAAGAATGGAATTGTAGTTGACGGTGTCAGTCCTAAACCTTATAAAGCGGATATATTGGTGGACGGGGATAAAATAGTTGAAATTGATTATGGGCTTTCAACGTCTGCAGATACAGTTATAGATGCCACCGGCAAATATGTATTGCCTGGCTTGGTGGATGCCCATTGTCATCTGAGGGAACCCGGTTTTGAGTATAAGGAAGATATTGGTTCCGGAACCAGAAGTGCGGTGGCGGGTGGATTTACCAGCATTGCTTGCATGCCCAATACCAAGCCGGTGGTGGATAACGGGGCACTGGTCCGATTTATTAAAATGCGGGCCAGGGAAGAAGAAGCTGCCAAGGTTTACCCAATAGCAGCCGTTACCAAAGGGCTAAACGGTGAGGAGCTGACCGAAATGTGGGAACTTAAGGAGGCGGGGGCCGTTGCTTTATCCGACGATGGGAGGCCGATTATGAATTCAAGGATAATGCGGCTGGCCCTTCAGTATGCCAAAGGCCTTCATATGTTAATAATTTCCCACTGTGAGGATTTAGAGCTGGCCGGGGATGGGGTTATGAATGAGGGGTACATGTCGACGGTTCTGGGGTTTAAGGGAATAAGCCGGGCTGCCGAGGAAGTGATGGTGGCCAGGGATATAATTTTGGCCGAAACACTGGATGCGCCCATCCATATTGCTCATGTGAGCACAAGGGGATCGGTGGAACTGATTCGGCAGGCCAAAAGAAGGGGCGTAAAAGTAACATGCGAGACAGCTCCCCATTATTTTTCGGCAACCGATGAGTGGGTGGATGGATATGACGCCAATACCAAGGTCAATCCTCCCCTGCGAACCGGGGATGATGTTGAAGCTATCAAGGAAGGGTTGAGGGACGGGACGATAGATATCATTGCTACCGACCATGCGCCTCACCACAGGGATGAAAAGGAAGTGGAATACAGCCTGGCTGCAAGCGGCATATCTGGCTTTGAAACGGCGTTTTCCCTTGCCTATACACACCTGGTGGAAGCGGGTGTAATTTCCCTCCCCCAACTTGTCGAAAAGATGAGCAAAAGGCCGGCGGAAATATTGAATATCGAGGGCGGAAAGCTTGAGGTTGGAAAAACGGCCGATATCATAGTGGTGGATCTTGCAAGAGTTTTTACCGTGGATGTGTCGCAATTCTATTCAAAGGGCAAAAACTCCCCCTTCCACGGCCATACCCTGAAAGGAAAGGTGGTTCATACCATTGTGGACGGAAGGGTGATTATGGAGAACGAAAGAATAACGGTTTGACAGGAGGATGGTATTTTGATAGACAGGCTTATAGAGCGGATAATTGCAAAAAAGAATCCCTCCGTGGTTGGTCTTGATACCATGCTGGAATATGTGCCGGAGCATGTGGTTAACAACTACGGCAGGCAACGGCTCGATCTTGAAGGAACCGCCAATGCCATATATGAGTTTAACAGAGCCATTATAGATGCGGTGTACGAGTATGTTCCGGCCGTTAAACTGCAGACAGCCTATTATGAACTCTATGGTCCCCATGGCCTGGAGACCTTCAGAAAAACTGCAGAATACGCCAGATCAAAAGATCTGCTGGTTATAGGGGATATCAAACGAAGTGATATTGGCCCCACCGCAAAGGCTTATGCCAGCGCTTATATGGGACAAACGCAGCTTAATAATGACGCCATTAGGGTTTATGATCTGGATTTTGTGACGGTAAATCCCTATCTGGGCAGCGATGGTGTGATGCCGTTTGTTGAAGTCTGCAAAAAATATGGTAAGGGCATATTTGTGCTGGTTAAGACATCAAACCCTTCCTCGGGCGAGTTTCAGGATTTAAATGTAGGTACCGGGAAGCTGTATCATTGGGTTGCTGCCAAGGTCAATGAATGGGGCCGGGAGCTTGCAGGTTCAACAGGATACAGCCGGGTAGGAGCTGTGGTAGGAGCAACTTATCCCAAGCAGTTGGAAGAGTTAAGAAAGCGTATGCCCGGCGTGTATTTTCTCATACCTGGCTACGGTGCCCAGGGTGGCGGTGTGGAGGATGTTCTGAGCGGTTTTAATGATGACGGACTTGGAGCGATTATCAATTCCTCCCGCAGCGTTATATGCGCATATATGCGCAGTCCATGGAAGGAAGAGTTCCCACCCCGGCGATTTGCTGATGCTGCCAGGGCGGAAGTGCTTAGAATGAGGCGGGAGATCGATACCGGCTTATCCAAAAAAGGATTAAGGCCATGGTAAGGCATAACAGGCATATAACGCATCATTATGTGATCAACATGTGGTAAAGGAGTTGAAAAACTTGCCAAAAATGCGTGGCATCAAGAAGATACTGGTTATAGGTTCGGGTCCTATAGTCATAGCCCAGGCTGCCGAATTTGACTATGCCGGGACTCAGGCTTGCAGGGCTTTGAAGGAGGAGAAAGTAGAGATTGTACTGATTAACAGCAATCCGGCTACCATCATGACCGATCCAAATATGGCCGATCATGTATATATTGAACCTTTAAAACTTCAGACGGTTAAGGATGTCATCGAAAGGGAAAGGCCAGACGGTTTGCTTGCTACCCTGGGTGGACAGACCGGGCTTAATCTGGCGATGGAGCTGTACGAAAAGGGATTATTGGAAAAATACGGGATAAGAATCCTGGGCACCGATATTGAATCCATCCGTAAAGGAGAAGATAGAGAGTTATTCAAAAATACAATGGTGGATATAGGTGAGCCAATTATAGACAGCATTAGCGTGCATGATATTGATAGGGGACTGGCCTTTGCGAAAAGGATTGGATACCCTGTTGTGGTGCGTCCGGCCTATACCCTTGGGGGAACGGGCGGAGGCATGGCAAACAACGATGAAGAGTTAAGGGCAATCCTGTACGATGGTTTGCGGCTCAGCAGGGAGGGCCAGGTGCTTATAGAAAAATCGGTGGCCGGCTGGAAGGAAATTGAGTATGAGGTAGTCAGGGACGGAAATGGTAAGTGTGTCATCGTATGCAGTATGGAAAACATAGATCCGGTTGGTATTCATACCGGAGACAGCATGGTAATAGCTCCTGCCCAGACCTTGACACATGAACAGGATGAGATGCTGAGAAAGGCTGCCATAAATATAGTACAGGCTCTCAATATAAAGGGTGGATGCAATGTCCAGTTTGCGTTAAAACCCGATGGAATGCAGTATTATGTTATAGAGGTCAACCCCAGGTTGAGCCGTTCGAGCGCATTGGCCTCCAAAGCAACCGGCTACCCTATTGCCAGAGTGGCAACCAAGATTGCTCTGGGATATGGGCTTGATGAGATAAGATATGGCAATGCCGGCAGTTTTTCTGCTGCATCGGAGCCGGCGCTGGACTATGTGGTGCTCAAGATTCCCCGCTGGCCCTTCGATAAGTTTGTTGGTGCCGATAAGGCTTTGGGCACAAAGATGAAAGCTACCGGCGAGGTTATGGCTGTAGGCTGCGATTTTGAGGATGCCCTTCTGAAGGCCGTGCGTTCGCTGGAGCTGGGTATGGACCATATCTATTTGGATTCATTGGCAGAGGAGGACACCGGGCAAATAATCAAAAAGTTGGAAAATAAAACCGATGAGAGGCTTTTTGTTATAGCTGAGGCTCTTCGGCGCGGCGTGCCGATCGATGTGATATCCGAAAAGACCTCTATTGATATTTATTTTATAGAAAAAATACACGGCATAATACTATTTGAAGAAGAATTGAAAAAAATCGGTCCTAAAGGTCTAAATGGCACTGTATTGCATAAAGCAAAGAAGATGGGCTTGTCGGATATTACTATCGCTCGATTAACAGGTTTACCTGCCAGCAAAGTGCGTCATATGAGGAAGAAGTGGGGCATAGAAGCTGTATACAGGGCAATTGGTACAGAAACAGTTGCAAAGAAAAACATAGATGCTTATTATTCAGCATATGACGGCAAAGGCAGGGTAAAGATTGACAGGAGTAAAAAAGTGGTGGTCATAGGATCCGGCCCCATTCGAATAGGGCAGGGCATAGAGTTTGATTATTGCTCGGTTCATTGTGTCTGGGCATTGAAAAAACTGGGATATCAGGCCATAATAATAAACAACAATCCGGAGACTGTAAGCACCGATTTCGATACATCCGATCGCCTGTATTTTGAGCCCCTTTTCCTTGAGGATGTTTTAAATGTATTGGATATGGAAAGGCCGGACGGAGTTATAGTGCAATTTGGCGGTCAAACAGCTATTAAAATGGCCGGTGCGATCCATGATGCGGGATATTCCATATTCGGTACCCAGCCAAAACATATAAATATGGCGGAGGACAGAAGGGAATTTGATAGTTTGCTTGAGGAGCTTGGCATTCCCCGTCCTCCCGGTGCCACTGTGTTTACCACAGAGGAAGCGGTAACCGCTGCTGAAAAGCTGGGCTATCCCGTTCTCGTCAGGCCTTCGTACGTCCTGGGCGGGCAGGGTATGGAGATTGCATATAACAAGAGCAATGTAGAAGAATACATGGGGATTATAAACCGTGTCAAACAGGAACACCCCGTTCTTATAGACAAATACCTGATGGGAAGGGAAATAGAGATAGATGCTATTAGCGATGGGGAAGAGATTCTTATCCCCGGGATTATGGAGCATATAGAACGCGCCGGGATTCATTCGGGCGACAGCATAGCCGTGTATCCTGCCGAAAACCTTTCCAAATGTACCGTTGATCGTATAATTGACTGTACAGCCAGGCTGGCCAGAGCCTTACGTGTTAAAGGGCTTATAAATATTCAATACATTGAATATGACGGTGAGGTGTATGTTATTGAGGTAAATCCCCGCTCAAGTCGTACCGTGCCCTTTATCAGCAAGATAACCGGCATTCCCATGGTTGACCTGGCAACAAGGGCTATGCTGGGTCAAAAGCTGAAGGATATGGGATACGGCATGGGTCTTTATCCCCGAAAAAATGTTGTTGCTGTTAAGGTGCCGGTATTTTCCTTTGAAAAATTGCCTTTGGTAGAGGTAAGCCTGGGTCCGGAGATGAAATCAACGGGAGAGGTGCTGGGGCTGGGGCGAACCCTTTCCGAAGCTCTGTATAAAGGGCTGATGGCTGCAGGATACGATTTAAAGAAGGAAGGAAGTGTGCTTATAACCGTGGCAAACTCCCACAAACAGGAGATTATTTCCATAGCAGCCGATTTTGAAAGCCTGGGATTCGATATTCTGGCTACGTCTGGTACCGCCCATGTGCTGAACTCCAATTATGTGGCAGCAAGCGTTGTGAATAGAGTCAGCCAGGAACATCCCAATATTGTTGATTACATTCATCAGGGGAAGATAAGCCTTATAATTAATACTCCCACTAAAGGCCGGATCCCCCAAAGAGATGGCTTTAAAATAAGGAGGATGGCTGTTGAATTTTCAATACCGTGTTTCACCTCTCTGGATACGGCGCGGGCTTTTGTAAACAGTTTGAAACAAAATATGAATGAACGGGAACTTAAGCTCATTGCATTGGAGGATATAGGATGAAAGGACCGAAGTTGTGTAAGGTAATCGAAAAGCGATTGTTGGCAGACGGTGTGTATACGCTGGTGCTTGATGCCCCGAATGTGGCAAAGAAGGCCAGACCAGGACAGTTTATCCATATTAAGGTGCCGAAGGATAAATCCCGTATTTTAAGACGTCCAATAAGTATATCCGATGCGGATTGTGAAGGGGGAAGCGTTGAAATAATATTTCAGCTTGTTGGTGAGGGGACCAGGCTTTTATCAGCCGTTAAAGCGGGGAATTATTTGGATATACTGGGTCCATTGGGAAATGGTTTTACCGTACCGAGGAATGTTAGTCGTTTGTTTTTGGTAGGTGGTGGATGCGGAGTGGCGCCTATAAAATTTGCAGCAAGTAAATTCGACCATGTCCAGCGTACCTGTTTTATAGGTTTCAAAAGAGGCGATGACATATATGAGCTACCCAAGTTTCAAAAAAATAGTGACAGACTGCTGATAGCTACCGAGGACGGGAGCATAGGCCATAAGGGTTTGGTAACGGAAATATTGGAGGGTGAATTAAAACGGAATTTACCCGATTTAATACTTGCCTGCGGTCCCGTTCCCATGCTGAAGGTGATACAGCAGCTGGCCGGACAATATGGGGTGTCCTGCCAGCTGTCGCTGGAGCAAAGAATGGGCTGCGGTATAGGGGCCTGTATGACATGTGTATGTGCCGTTCATGGCGATGAAGGGGATTATACTTATAAAAGGGTATGCAGAGATGGTCCGGTTTTTTTGAGCTGGGAGGTGATGCTGGATGAGGCCGAAAATGGCTGTTGAGATATGTGGCATTGATTTTAAAAATCCCGTTATTGCCGCATCGGGAACTTATGGCTTTGGCAGCGAGCATGCCGAGTACGTGGATTTGAGTCGGATAGGAGGTATCGCCGTTAAAGGGCTCACTCTTGAACCTAGGAAGGGCAATCCGCCTCCCAGGATTGCTGAAACCCCTTCGGGAATGTTGAACAGTGTAGGCCTTCAGAATCCTGGTATTGATTATTTTATCGAACACCAGCTTCCCCGGCTAACAGAGTATAACACCAGAATCATCGTTAATATCAATGGAAATACAGTGGAAGAATACTGTAGAATAGCCGAGAAGCTGCAGGAGAAACCGGTTGATATGCTTGAGCTAAATATTTCGTGTCCCAATGTCAGACAAGGGGGTATGGTCTTTGGGACCGACCCCGATACGGTATACGATGTTACCAGAAATGTCAAGGCACATGCCGGGCAGCCGGTGCTGGTCAAGCTGACCCCAAACGTTACCGACATTAAGGAAATAGCCATGGCCGCTGAAGAGGGAGGGGGAGATGGGATATCCCTTATAAATACCGTTCTGGGAATGGCTATAGATGCAAAGAGTCGGAGGCCAATACTGGCCAATGTGGTTGGAGGCCTTTCTGGGCCGGCTATAAAGCCCATTGCCCTACGAATGGTTTGGGAGGTTTCACAGGCAGTTGATATCCCTGTCGTTGGTATGGGAGGAATTGTAACCGGCGAGGATGCGATTGAGTTTCTGCTGGCCGGCGCAACGGCTGTCGGGGTAGGTACCGCCAATCTGATATCTCCCACTGCCTGCATGGATATTATTAATCAGATAGAAGATTATATGAAAGAAAATGGTGTGGAAGATATCAATGAACTAATAGGAAGCCTGATCGTATAGCACACATCCAAATATTGACGGTAATGGCCGGTATATAGTACAACCGGTGATTGGCCGGATGAGATTGTCTGCAAAATAGCATGCTCATATATTATAAAAAGGAGGACAGGAAAATGGAGCGAGGAACGGTTTTACAGATGTTTAGGGAAACGGGCGTACTGCTTCAGGGGCACTTTCTTCTTACTTCGGGTAGGCACAGCCGGGAATATCTCCAGTGTGCCAGGTTGTTTCAATACCCTGGCTGTACGGAAAAAATAGCTAAAGTCCTGGCCGATTATTTCAATGATGACGCCGTGGATTTGGTGATAGGACCTGCAATTGGAGGCATTATACTTTCATACGAAACGGCCAGGTGCCTTGGAGTGAAGGCCATATTTGCAGAGCGGGAGAACGGGCGAATGACATTGAGAAGGGGTTTTGAGATAAGGGAAGGCAGTCGGGTTCTGGTGGTAGAGGATGTGATAACAACCGGTGGTTCGGTAAAGGAGGTAATTGAGCTGGTGCACTCCTGCGGCGGCCAAGTGGTGGGAGTTGGTGCAGTGGTGGATCGGAGCGGTGGTAAGGTTGATTTTGGAGTCAAGCAGCATTGTGTAATATCAATGGAAGTAGAGTCATATCCTCCGGACCAATGCCCAATATGCAATACAGGAGTTCCCTTAACCAAGCCCGGAAGCAGGAACTTACATAAAAGCTGATATGGCATTTTTGACATTAGCTGATCTGCTTTAGCTTTTTTATCTCCTCTTCCGATGGGGTAACGTAAAGTGTGTTGTATCTTTCATATATTACCATTCCCGGTCTTGCTCCGTTGGGCTTTTTTACGTTTTTTCGGGGACAATAGTCCACCGGGACACGGCTGGATTCTCTTCCCTTGCTGAAATACGCTGCCAGCATGCCGGCTTCAATGAGCGTTCTTTCAGGTACCTGGCGACCCTCTGTTTTTATAATCACGTGGGAGCCGGGAATATTCTTGGTATGAAGCCAAATATCATTATGAGCTGCCGTTTTTAGAGTGAGCTGATCATTCTGATGATTATTTTTACCAACATATATGTCAAAACCGTCGGAGGAAACAAAATGGTAGGGTTTGGAGGGAACCTGAGTATGCTTTTTGTTCCTGCCGGTCTTTTTTATATACCCCTGTTCCATAAGTTCCAGGCGTATTTCCTCCAGGTCCGATTCGTCGGTACATCTGTCCAGGCTGTCCAGCAGTCCTTCCAGATAGGTTAGTTCTTCCCTGCTTTCAGATACCTGTTTTTTAAGCATTTCAACGGCGTTTTTGGCCTTGGAATATTTTTTGTAATATTGTTGGGCATTCTGTACCGGGGTTTTGCTATTATCCATGGGGATCGTAATGGTTTTTCCATCGGGATCGTAATAGTTCACAACGGTAACTTCCGAGACCCCGTTTGGAATAGTGTGCAAATTGGCAGTTATCAATTCCCCCCATAACCGGAATTTATCGGCATCCTTTGCTTCCTGCAGCTCTTCCAGCTGAATGGCCAATTTCTTCTGACAGCGCTCCATGTTGGTTTTAATTACTTTTAAGATGTGAGAAGAACGCTGCTTCATTCTCTCATTCTTATCCCTTTCAGAGTAAAACATTTCAAGCATTTCAGAAACAGAGGAATAATGCCGCTGCATGCGTTCAGGATATATCGTATATATAAATGGGAATATATCCCGTGGATTACCGTCATCATTTATGAGCATAGCGGGATAGAACTGTCCTTTACTTACATCCTCGAAAAAACCGATGAAGGAGCTGTAAAGGGCTGTTAGCTTCTCGGTATCGATGTTTTGTATTGTTAAGGAGTCATCCCTTAGAGCTCTGTATACAATCTCGGTTGCTGTAGCCCGCGAGACACCGGTAAAGCTTTCAGCAATTACACCTTCCGCTTTCTTATTTAGCGGCGCTTCTTTAAACAAGCTTGCGAGGGATTGCTGTGTCTGTTCCAACGGATTTCTCTTTCCCTGGGATGGGGGAGATTCGTAGCTTTTACCAGGAAGCACCTGGCGCACGCTGCTTATCGTTTCATTTACATGCTTGATGCTGTCGATGATCCTGCAGGCATCGTCAACCAATATAATATTGCTGTGTCGCCCCATTATTTCTATTATTAATCTTTTGTAAGCAAGATCGCCCATTTCATTGATATTTTCGACGATTATTTCAGCAATTCTGTCAAAGCCGGGCTGTATAATATCAACAATTCTCCCTCCTAACAGGTGTTTTCTGAGAAGCATGCAAAACATGGGGGGAGTAAAGGGATTGGGCTTGGAAGATTCTATCAAGTGGATCCTCGGATGATTGGCACTGGCCGACAGAAGAAGCTTCACACTTCCTTGTCTGGTACGGATGTGAAGGTGTATTTCATCCTTTTCCGGCTGATATATCTTTTCAATGCGGCCGTTTAGTATTTTATCTCGCAGCTCTGCAATTACGCAATTCAACAAAACTCCATCGTAAGCCATTGTATGCCTCCTGTTATATTGTTTCCTGAAAAACAAATTGCTCTTTAGTGTAAAAATCCGGTTTTCGATATTGTCAGACATCACTATATTAACGCCGGACAACTCCCACATTGTTATACTAGTCCGGGCCTACCATAAACCGACACTCCCGAAAATCCATTTTCGGCATTAATTGGATATTAAGATGTCTGATATTGATAGCTTATTATACTACATGTTGGTCTTTAATTTCAAAAGTATTTGAATAACGGCAGAGCTTAAGAATAAAGTATTATCAAAAATATGCTGCAAACAGTTCTTGAATTAGCTGAAGAGGCGTTTTTAAAAGCTGATAATATTTGCCATTATATTCTATGTGATCATCGGTATAAGTTACCGCTATGATACTCCCATCATCGAGTTCAAATTCAAATAGAGTTGGCTGATGTATTGTTTTGCATAATCTCCAATCTGTAAAAAGGGTATACCGCTTCTGTGTAATCCATTACACTGCCATCCCATGCTGCGGGTTCGAAAACTCTTTGAAGAGGACCTGCCAGGACGTGCCTCTGCTGTGTTGCAGGTCTAAATACATCACCTGTATCATCGGTTTTGATGATGAAGGGTCGCCCTTTGTATCGGTGATATGGATGCACGCAATGGGGTTGTATTTAAGAAGGTTTCCAATTCCGGCTTCCATATCATTGAATGTTTCAGAATCGGATTCAATCTGTTTCTGAATATCCATTTGACAAGCAGAAGAAAAGCTGCAGCAATTGTTCCCATGATAGAAATGTTTAGTTCTGAATGTAGTTCTTGTACTGTATTACGTATTACAATAGTAATATAACGCAAGATTATATTACTATTGTATACCAATTTGTCAATAGAAAAAATAAGTAAAATGGGTGTGGCAAAAGAAAATTTGGACAAAACCTTATAAAAAAATACAAAACCTGTTGGATGTGTGGTAAAATATTTGGTGATAAAGACATACTCCGTAACGCCTCCTAATATAAATAATATCAAGAGATTGGTTAGGAGGGGGAGTATGTTGTCCAAAAAGAATATTACATTGCTGGCTATTATCCTTGCTTTAATTGTTTTATTTACGATAGGATGTAAATCTGTTAAGACCAAAGAAGAGTTTGAAGAGGAATTTCCTCAAGAAATGCCTGAAAATGAGGCAGAGGATGAAGAGGATGAAAATATACGTGAAACCCTGGTGTATTATCAGAATGATGCGGGATATTTAGTACCTGTTATGCGCAGGATCCCCTGGGAAGAGGGTATAGCCAAAGCTACGTTAAGAAAGATGATAGACTCTCCAGAACAACAGCAGGATTTTATGGCTATGGGGCTTAAACCCTTGCTGCCTGAAGGCACCGAAATCCTGGGGATGTCGATAAAAGACGGATTGGCGAAGCTGGATTTAAACAAGAAAGCCATGGAATTCAACAGTGCTGTGGAAGAAAGCAACATGGTTCAGGGTGTAACGCTTACGCTGACCGATTTCAGTACCATCGACAGGGTTCAGTTTTTGTTTGAAGGAAAAGTTGTTGAAACCTTGAAATACGGCACCGATGTCAGCAAACCCATTGAACCGCAGGACGTTAATCTGGAACTGAGCTCCAGCGCAAGCCGTGACGGGGAAAAGGTAACGGTATTCTTCCATTCCTCCCCTGATGCTGTTTTTGATTATATAGTACCGGTTACACGAATAGTGGAGGATGAGAGCGTATCGATAGAGACGGCTATACGGGAGATTCTGAACGGGCCCATGGATGAGGGCTTAAGTATTGATATTCCCGTTGATACAAAACTGCTGGGAGTACAGGTTGATAACGGCATTACATATATAAATTTCAGCAAGGAGTTTGAGCAACTGGCTGAAATGCCTCAAAGTGAACAGCTGGTTTTAAAGTCAATTATAATGACCGCGAAGCAGTTTCCCTATGTGGAAGAGGTTATAATAATGGTAGAAGGTAAGGAATATGAAGGAGCAAAGGTAAGCGTTTCTGCCTTTGCCAATGAATTTTGAAATATACCGGAGGAGCTTTAACCATGAGGATTGACGGAAGAAATAACGATGAATTGCGACAGATAAAAATTATAACAAACTACATACTCAATGCAAGCGGCTCGGTTTTAATTGAAATGGGCAACACCCGGGTGATTTGCACGGCCACCATTGATGATAAGGTGCCTCCCTTCTTAAAGGGAACGGGAAAGGGATGGATAACCGGCGAGTACGGAATGATTCCGGGGTCTACGCGGGTACGGAAGGTAAGGGAATCTTCCCGCGGCAGGCCGGAGGGGCGTACTCAGGAAATCCAAAGGCTGATCGGCCGTTCACTGCGATGTGTTACCAATATGGATCTGTTGGGCGAAAGGACAATATGGATTGATTGTGATGTCATTCAGGCCGATGGGGGTACCAGAACCTGTTCGGTAACCGGTGGATATATTGCATTGGTGCAATGTATAAAAACCATGCTGGACCAAGGCCTTATTGAAAAAAGCCCGATCAAAAACTATGCGGCGGCTGTAAGCGTGGGTATAGTGAACAACGAGATTATGCTGGATCTCTGCTATGAAGAGGACTCCCTGGCAACCGTTGATATGAATCTGGTTATGAATGAAAAGAAAGAATTGATAGAGATACAGGGTACGGGTGAAATATCTCCGTTTACATTGCAGGAGCTTAATGCTTTGGTAGAACTGGGGCAAATGGGCACTCAGCAGATCATCAACTACCAGAAGGAGGCCCTGGGGGATCTTATTTGTTTGGTGGGGCAGGAAATATGAGAAGAATAATAGCCGCAACGAACAATCCCGGTAAGATAAAGGAGATAAAGCAAATTCTTAACGACCTGCCCTTTGAAATATTATCTTTAAAGGATGCCGGTGTAAATATTAGGGTGACAGAGGATGGCTCTTCCTTTGAGGAGAATGCATTGAAAAAAGCTATGGAGATCTTTAAATACACAGGCCAGGCGGTTCTTGCCGATGATTCCGGTCTGGAGGTCATGGCTTTGGGCGGTCAGCCTGGGGTTTATTCAGCCCGTTTTGCAGGGGAAAATGCCACCGATGAAGAAAACAACGCTAAGCTGTTGAAAATGTTGGAGGCTGTTCCTTTTGAGAGGAGACAGGCTGTTTTTCGTTGTGTGGTTGTGTTGGTAAGACCGGATGCTTCGGTTCTCCGTGCAACCGGCGCATGTTACGGGAAGATAGGTTTTTCACCTGCCGGCAGGAACGGCTTTGGCTACGATCCCCTCTTCATTGTGGATGGTCTGGGCAAAACCTTTGCTGAACTCACGCCTGAGGAAAAGAATGTTATCAGCCACAGGGGCGTAGCATTAAAAAAGCTTAAGGAATTGATTATAAACACGAATACATGAGAGAACGCGAGGATACGTTTACCATGAAAATCGGAGTGATAAGCGACAGCCACGGGAAAAGGGTTATGCTGGACAGGGTGTCCAGAAGGTCAACCGATATAAGCCTGTTCGTCCATCTGGGGGATCTGTGTTCCGATGCCGTATATTTGCATGATATAACGGGTCTGCCGGTTGAATATGTCTGCGGCAATTGTGATTTTACCAGACAAGTTCCGCCTTCTAAGGAGATAAAAATAGGGGAGAAACGAATATTTTTGACCCACGGACATCTTTATAGGGTAAAATGGGGGACACGCCAGCTGATAGATTCGGTACGCGGTAAAGGCTACGATGCCGTACTTTTCGGTCATACGCATATGGCCGAGATTTTTATAGTTGACGGAACCATATTCATGAATCCAGGAAGCTTATCTTACTCACTGGGCAGTAAGACAGCAACAATTGGGATTCTGGAAATATCTGAGGACAAAATTGTACCGTATATTGTTAATGTGGATTGAGCCGAACAAACACTAAAAAAAGTGGTTGACAAAAATCGTATTACAGGCTAAAATATATTTTGCGCTTGGACAGATAACAATATAAGATATGTTACTGGTACGCGGGTGTAATTCAGTGGTAGAATTCCAGCCTTCCAAGCTGGCAGCGTGGGTTCGATTCCCATCACCCGCTCCATTTTATGCGCCTGTAGCTCAGCTGGATAGAGCAACGGACTTCTAATCCGTAGGCCAGGGGTTCGAATCCCTTCAGGCGCGCCATGAAATTTATGGTGGGTATAGTTCAGGTGGTTAGAGCGCCAGATTGTGGCTCTGGAGGTCGTGGGTTCGAGTCCCACTACCCACCCCAATTTTTTAATGGGGCGTAGCCAAGCGGTAAGGCACGGGACTTTGACTCCCGCATGCGTAGGTTCGAATCCTGCCGCCCCAGCCATTTTATAAAAACGTTTTTGAGTAGCCTGTCTGATCCTAGGTAGCAGCCGCATTCATATGTTCATAGTAAGGAAATGGATCTGAAGCGTAGATATGCGGGCGTGGCGGAACTGGCAGACGCGCTAGACTTAGGATCTAGTGCCTTATGGCGTGGGAGTTCAAATCTCTTCGCCCGCACCATATAATATAATTCATTATTATAGAACGCGGGAGTGGCTCAGTGGTAGAGCGTCGCCTTGCCAAGGCGAATGTCGCGGGTTCGAGTCCCGTCTCCCGCTCCAATTATATGCGCCCATAGCTCAGCTGGATAGAGTGACAGACTTCGAATCTGGAGGTCGCAGGTTCGAATCCTGCTGGGCGCACCAGAAACCCAGTCATATCAAAGGGTTCATGACTGGGTTTTTACTGTTTTTTCTTATTTTTGCTGTTTTGTCGACAATTTATTGACACTTTTGGTCAAAGAAAAATTTAACTAGATTCTTTTAAAAGAATATTGCCTAAAGCTATTGCAGCTTCTGTATATTTTTCCCAATTTGTTAATTTCCCACATTTTTCCCACTGTAAAAGACTGAGAAAAATGAACAATTAAGCAGTAAAGCAATCAACATAACCGCTGCTTATATCGGGAGGGAGCCGCTGTGTTACAAAAAATTGTACGCCGGGAGATATTCTGCAAATCTGTACTCGTCAAAACCGGAATAAAGGGATTTGAATATTGCATAAACCCGTATACCGGCTGCTCCCATGCCTGTCATTACTGCTATGCATCCTTTATGTGCCGTTTTTCCGGTCATCAGGAAAGATGGGGTAGTTTTGTTGATATTAAGGTGAATTCAGCCGATATTCTGTTAAAGCAGTTGAAAGGCCGTAAAAAACCCAATGGTAAAGTATTGATAGGTACGGTGACCGATGCCTACCAGCCCGATGAAGCCGAATACGGGATTACCAGGTCCATACTGGAAATTCTTGCTGATTATAGGATGCTTGAGGTGCATATTCTTACAAAATCGAATCTTGTAAGGAGGGACATATCGGTACTTAAACGGCTTGATAATTGTAAAGTCGGCTTTACAATTACCACAATGAATCCCAGGATAGCTCGGATAATGGAGCCGGGTGCACCGCCGCCTCAAATGCGTATATCCGCAGCTGAAGAGTTGATAAAGAGCGGCATACCCGTATGGGTTTTTATCGCACCGATAATCCCGGGGATAACCGACACAGAGGAGTCCTTGTCAACATTGTTTCATACCCTTCACGAAGCCGGCATATGCGAAATTATGACGGATTATCTCAACCCCTATCCCGCTGTTGTCCGGCGTTTAAAGAATGTATACCGTCGTTTCTTTCCCAATTCCTTGCCCATGCTGGACGAATACCTGATTCAGCCGGAAATATACAGGAATAGCATAAAAAACAGGTTGGAGAAATACCTTGGCAAATAATGATGCTTTTTTGTATGCCTCCGGTTAATGGAATGTATCACTGATATTGGATGTATACAATCCGGCAATATATTGGCATGATATATTGCTTGTTACATGTGGCGGTTTGTGCTATCATTTAAATGTCAGCATATGGATTATATTCTGATGTTCGGGAAGGATAGAAATAAAGGTAAAACGAGAATTTGCACACATCTTTGCAGTGAATACCATATCTAATCGGCAGTTAGCATCCTATTTTGCCCTGATGGGAGAGGAGGTACAATATGGCGACGAAAAACCGATGTGCTTTTCTTAATGCTCAACACGAATTCACCATCGAGGAAAGGGATATACCCGTTCCAAAGGATGATGAAGTGTTGGTTCGAGTTATGGCCAACGGGATATGCGGTTCTGACGTTCATTTCTATGCTGAAGGAAGGCTGGGGAATTTTGTGGTTACAAAACCCTATATACCCGGGCATGAAGCTGCCGGCATTGTTGAGGATACCGGCAAAAATGTTAAAGGTTTTCGCAAAGGAGAAAGGGTGGCTATTGAGCCAGGTATACCCTGCGATAGATGCAGGTATTGCAAAACCGGGAGGTACAACCTATGTCCCTCGGTGGTGTTTTTGTCCGCACCGCCTGTAAACGGAACTTTTTGCGACTACATATGTATACGTTCCGATTTTTTACACAAAATACCCGAGGATATGCCCTTTGAACATGGTGCTATGATCGAACCCACAGCTGTAGCGGTTCATGCTGTTAACAGGGCCGGCTTTATTAACGGAAAGGATTGCGCTATATATGGAGCGGGGCCGATAGGCTTATTGACCCTTCAAGCCTTTAAAGCCATGGGAGGCGGGAAAGCCGTCTGTTTGGATATATTGGATAAGAGGCTTGAGTTGGCAAAAGCTTTGGGTGCAGACGAAGTATTAAATGCAAGCCAATGCGGCCATATTAAGGATATTGCTGATGTGGTGTTTGAAACGGCCGGTTCTCCTCAAGCAACAGCCCAATTGTTTAGCGCTGTCCGGGCAGGTGGGACGGTTGTACAGGTTGGCTGGCCAACGGGGAATATAGTAGCAATGAACATAGCTGATTTTATAGAAAAAGAACTGGACTACGTTTCAGTCAATCGATATGCAAATGCATATCCTGCTGCCATACGTTATATATGCGACGGACGTATCAGAGTGGAACCCCTTATTACTCAGACTTATTCCTTTCAAGAAATTCCGGAGGCATTTAGATTTGCAAAGGAAAATCCAAAAGATACCATAAAGATAATAGTCAAAAATTAAATGATATACCGAAGCTTTTTACCGTAGTGTGGCATGGAGGTATGAACAGGGCCCGGATACAGGTATGCTGGATTTGCATGAACAGCTTTTGATCCGAAAGTACCGTAATTTAACAGCTGCAGAAATTTCAATAAAATATAACGATCAAATTGCTTTATAGCCAAAAATATTGTATTATTTAGTTATTAGTTAATAGTTATAACAGGGGAGGTATATTTGAATGTATTATGTCGGTATCGATCTGGGAGGAACGAATATCGCAGTTGGTCTAGTTGACGAAGAAGGTAATATAATACATAAGGATAGTGTACCTACATTAAGCGAAAGAGAATATCCCGAGATCCTTTATGATATGGCAATGCTGTCTCTTAAGGTAATAAAGGATGCGGGAGTTTCAATGAAAGACGTAAAATCAATAGGTGTGGGAAGTCCGGGAACCCCGAACTGTGCTGAGGGCATTCTTATATATGCAAACAATCTGAAATTCAGAAATGTGCCCATAAGGGCTGAAATGCAAAAATATGTCGATCTTCCGATATATCTGGATAATGATGCCAATGTAGCTGCACTGGCTGAAAGCATAGCCGGCGCTTGCAAGGGAGCAAAGCACTCGGTGACGATTACCCTTGGTACGGGTATCGGCGGTGGGGTTATAATAGATGGGAAGGTCTACAGCGGTTTTAACAATGCAGCGGCTGAAATTGGACATATGGCAATAGTTGTTGACGGCGAACAGTGCACATGCGGAAGAAAGGGTTGCTGGGAAGCCTATGCTTCGGCTACTGCTTTGATACGACAGACCAGTAATGCAGCTGTTGCAAATCCGACTTCTTTGATAAATAAGCTTGTTAATAATGATTTAACAAAGATTGACGCCAAAACAGCCTTTGATGCCGCAAAACAGGGAGACAGGGTTGGGCAGGAATTGGTTGACCAATATATAAAATATGTTGCTGAGGGGCTGGCCAACGTAATCAACATTTTCCAACCCGAGATTATAGCAATCGGGGGAGGTATATCCAGAGAAGGGGAATACCTGTTGAAACCCATTCGTGAGCTGGTATGGCAAAGTGTATATACCCTTGAAGGTGTACCCCGGACCACGATTACTGTTGCACAGTTGGGCAATGATGCCGGTATAGTTGGTGCGGCAATGCTGGGCAAGATAATGTAATACATTGATTTGTAAAAATATATCAAGGTGTTATAATTCCTGGGTATAACCAGGAATTATTTTATAAAGAATGTGTAATATGCAGCGTTCGGAGGGAATCATTGGTGGTACATGCGTTTCAGAACAACGGCTTTTATGTCGCCGTTGATGTCAATAGCGGGAGTATTTTTAGCGTTGATGAAATTACATATGAGATCCTAAAGGCTTTTCCTGATAATTTTTCAAGACGGAGGGCAATGGAGGAATTTAGCGACAGATTCGATGCAGATATTGTTAGCCAAGCTTGCGATGAAATTGAAAATCTGAAAGCTCAGGAGGTGCTGTACAGTCCCGATCTGGATGATAATATTCTGATAGAGCAGCTGAACAATAATAAGGGCTTAAAAGCATTGTGTCTTCATATTGCCCATGGCTGTAATTTGGCTTGTGAGTACTGCTTTGCTTCCAAAGGCGATTACAGGACCGGGAATAAGCTCATGACCGAAGAGATCGCTTTGCGGGCAGTGGATTTTCTGGCCAAACATTCGGGAAACAGAAAGAACATTGAAATTGATTTCTTCGGTGGAGAACCGTTAATCAATTTTGAAGTAGTGAAGAAAAGCGTTGCCTATGCAAAAGAGATTGAGAAGCGCACAGGGAAGCTGTTCCATTTTACTATAACTACAAACGGCACTTTATTGGACAAGGAAAAGACGGATTTTATCAATGAGTTCATGGACAATGTTGTTATAAGTCTGGATGGGAGACGACATGTTCATGACATGATGAGGTTTTACAGGGACGGCAGCGGCAGCTATAATGATATAGTGGCTTCGGCAAGGGAACTGGTAAAAGGCAGACAGAATAAAGATTACTTTATCAGAGGTACGTTTACAAGCAAAAATCTGGATTTTTCCGAAGATGTATTTCATATAGCAGGCCTCGGATTTGATGAGGTGTCCGTTGAGCCGGTGGTGGGAAGCGGTGAGTCATATCATATCACCCGGGAACATTTGCCTATCATACTTGATGAATATGACAGGCTTGCCAAAAGATACCTTGAATATATAAGGCGTGGCAACCGACTGAGGTTTTATCACTTCAATTTAAATCTATTTAAGGGACCGTGCATACAAAGGCGAATAGTAGCCTGCGGTGCAGGCTTTGAATATCTTGCAGTATCGCCGGAAGGGTATTTATACCCATGCCACCAGTTTGTTGGCCAAAAACGATTTATAATGGGCGATGTATTTGAGGGAATTAGCAATACAAACATAGCAGAGGAATTTAAGGAATGCAACGTTATAACCAAAGAAGAATGCAGGAAATGCTGGGCAAAGTACTATTGTTCGGGTGGATGCCATGCCAACGCATATTTTTCCAACGGAAGCATATCCGTTCCCAACGAGTTGGCATGCATTATGCAGCGCAAGCGGATAGAATGCGCTATTATGATTGAGATGGCCGGCTCTGATGCAAAGATGGATGCCAGTTAGAAAAAGATTAATGAGGTGGGTTAGGTGAAAATAATCCTGGCTCCGGATTCTTTTAAAGGTACATTTTCATCCCTTGAGGTAATTCAGTATTTGGAAGAAGCAGCGATTCGGAACTTAGGACAGGTGGACATAATAAAGGTACCGATAGCCGACGGAGGCGAGGGAACGGTTGATTGTCTTGTTGCGGCGGCCAATGGTGAATACAGAACGGTTAAGGTCATGGGTCCCCTGAAACAGATGCGCGTTGAAGCCAAATATGGAATTATCAACGGCAAAACAGCGGTAATTGAAATGGCACAGGCCTCCGGACTTCCACTGGTTCCGGTTCATAAAAGAGATCCTTTAAATGCTACCACATATGGTACCGGCCAGATGATCAAGGCAGCCCTTGATGAAGGGATAAGGGATTTTATAATTGGAATTGGAGGCAGCGCAACCAATGACGGCGGCATAGGAGCTGCACAAGCCCTGGGAGTCGAATTTTTGGATAGGGACAACCATCTGATCGGCTTTGGAGGCAAGGAACTGGGAAGGATTAGCAGAATTGTCCCGGACGGAATTGATCCCAGGATCAGGGAGAGCACCATTACTGTTATATGCGATGTTACCAATCCCTTAACGGGGCCTAACGGGGCTACGGCTGTATACGGCCCGCAAAAAGGGGTCGATGAAAGCTCTTTCGATATTCTGGAAACGGGAATGAAAAATTATGAAAGGCTTATCAAGGAGATAAGCGGAATGGATATGAGCCAGATCCCGGGGTCCGGAGCTGCGGGTGGCCTGGGAGCAGCTCTTGTTGCCTTCTTTGGCGCTGTATTAAAACCAGGAATTGATACTGTTCTTGACTATGTAGACTTTGATGAGTTGCTGGATGGAGCAGATTTTGTTGTAACAGGCGAGGGCAGGATTGATGGGCAATCCATATACGGAAAGGTCCCCATCGGCATAGCCAAGCGGTGCATGGCGAAAGGCATAAAGGTGATTGCCATTGTGGGAGGAATTGGACAGAAGGTTGAAAAGGTTTACGACAACGGCATATACAGCATTATGCCAACGGTAAATGCTCCTATGTCGCTTGACGAAGCCATGGACAGGGGAGAGGAACTGCTTAAGGATGCTGCCGATCGCATGTTCAAATTTATCAGGCTTGGAATGATGTTACAACAGAATTTATAAGCATTTGTACGACACCAGAAATGATTGATATCCAAAATTTAAATCGGAAGGAAGAGAAAATATGGAAAACCAATCATCAAATACCAGCCCCCAATTGGTTATGTTTCTTGATTCGCTTCATAATTTACCAGCATTGAATATTCCAGAAGATTATCAGCTTAGATCCTTTTGTCCGGGGGATGAAAAGGAATGGGAGAACATTATTAATGCCTCATTTAATACTCAGAGCGATTTTGAAAGGGACATTATGAGCAAAGAGTATTTCAAACCCGAGCGAGTCAAATTTATATGTTGGCGAAACAAGCCTATCGCTACCGCAACTGCATGGGAATCAAAGGATTTTGGCAAAGAAACAGGGTATCTTCATATGGTGGGAATTCTTCCGGAACATTCCGGAAAAAGGCTGGGATACCAAGTGTGTTTAGCTGCCTTGCATCATATGGCATTGGAGGGGAAAAGCTCCGCAGTGCTTCATACCGACGATTTTCGCTTACCGGCTATTAAAACATATTGGAATCTCGGTTTTAAACCCATGCTGGTGCATGAAAACCAGGTTAGGCGGTGGTATGAAGTATCCTTAAAGCTTAATTTGCCCCAATTGAATGATGAATTGATAAAGACGGATATACAATGAGCAATAGCCAAAATAGTTGAAACAAGCCACAGAATATGGTAATATCAAATAGTAGTATCGGCTTCATAATAGAGGGGCTTTAATAAATATCCCGAAACGGGGGTTCTAAAATAATCTAATTATAAACTTATGAGGAGGGTTTGATATGGCTAATTGTCAGTGCGGGGATAAAGTCAGGGTTGGAATTATTGGATGCGGTGGTATAGCCAACGGTAAGCACATGCCTGGGCTGGCCAAACTGGATTGCGTTGAAATGGTGGCTTTCTGCGATATCATTGAGGAAAGGGCTCAAAAGGCTGCTGCCGATTACGGCTCCAAGGATGCAAAGGTCTACACCGATTACAGAGAGCTTTTGGAAGACAAGACCATCGATGTCGTACATATCTGTACCCCGAACAGGTCCCATGGATTCATAACGGTAGATGCCCTTGAGGCCGGCAAACATGTCATGTGCGAAAAACCGATGGCCAAAACTGCTGCCGATGCCCGCAAGATGGTGGAAACTGCCAAACGAACCGGTAAAAAGCTGACCATCGGATATCAAAATCGTTATAGACCCGATTCCGAGTACCTTTACACTCTTTGCAGAAATGGAGAGCTGGGTGACATATACTTTGCAAAAGCTCATGCCATTCGTCGAAGAGCCGTTCCTACCTGGGGTGTTTTCTTGAATGAGGAAGAGCAGGGTGGAGGCCCGTTAATTGATATCGGTACGCATGCTCTCGACTTAACCCTATGGATGATGGATAACTACGAGGTAAAAAGCGTCTTGGGAAGCACGTTCCATAAGCTGTCCAGCAGGGAAAATGCTGCCAATGCATGGGGTCCCTGGGATCCAAGCAAATTCACCGTTGAAGATTCCGCATTTGGCTTTATCGTTATGAAAAACGGTGCTACAATTATATTAGAATCCAGCTGGGCTTTAAATACCCTCCAGGTTGGTGAGGCCATAACAACCTTGTGCGGTACCGAAGCCGGGGCCGATATGTGGGAAGGCCTGCGTATCAACGGTGAAAAATACGGCAAGCTGTATATAACGAAGCCAGGTCTTGATGCTTCCGGTGTTGATTTCTATGATGCCAGCGCTCAAGAATCCCCGGGAGATAAAGAGGCAAGGCTGTGGATTGAATGCATTATTAACGATACTGAACCGTTGGTAAAACCCGAACAAGCCCTGGTTGTAACCGAGATACTCGAGGCAATATATGAGTCGGCCAAAACGGGCAAGGCTGTTTATTTTGAATGATATGCTTAACCTACTGATATAAAAACTGAGGGAATGGATAAAATCCGTTCCCCTTTTTCTTGCTATATACGAACTATTATTTGGATTATAATGAAAGATTTTCATTTTATGTGCAAAGCCATAATCAAAGCGAGTTGACAAAATACGGAATAAGATGTAGGATACTATATTATATGTATAATAATAATATATGGTAAATTTGTACATTATGATACCCTCTCATTTTTGCACTGTTTTTCTGCAGCATCTGCTGAAAGATAGAAAATAATAATTTTGAGGTGATTAGCGTGTTTGGTATTTCGGAACGAAAAATAGAAGCATGGGGAAAAAAGAAAAAGACAGCAAAGCTTATAAAGGTATTAACCCATTCAAAAAATGAGCTTAGAGCTGCGGCAGCCAAAGCTTTGGGTGAGATTGATTCGCTGGAATCGGCAAATGCTCTCATTACAGCATTAAGAGATCCTGATGCAAGAGTGCGTTTGAATGCTGTTATCTCTCTTGGAAAAATTCAAAGCCCATTAGCAACAGAACATTTAAAGAGCGTAACCAAGAACGATTCTGACCCGGCTGTCAGAGAAGAAGCTGCCAAGGTTCTAGGTATTATTCCCAGAGACGACAGATAATATAAAAGAATAGTTTACTTAACATTGAGAGGGTACTTAATAACACAACGGCAGGCAACGGTTTTTATCTATTGCCTGCTTTTATTTTACCCTATGATATGAAACGGATTGCTCCTAAGAAGAACTGAATAAAAATGCTATATTGGATGTATAATAAGGCAAAGTTGATTCTAGGGAGGTATATTAAAATGGAAGGCCGAGTCGAGAAAAGAAATAAGCCCTTGTCAGGGGTTAAATGTGTTGTAAATACCTGTCATTATTATATCGAAGGCGATCACTGCGGTGCACATCAAATTGAGATACAACCCAGAAATGCCAGAAACACTCAGGAAACCGACTGTGCAACTTTCATCATGAAATAACAATAATCACGGGCATATCGATAGAAGGATATGCCCATTTTTATACCGGTTACACATTTCCGTTTTCCTGTCCATCAAAATCAGATCAAGGTCTTCCTTTTTTATTAAATATGTTTTATAATCAATTAGTATAAATATAAATGCTAAACCGATTGTATATTATTGCATATCAACAATAGGATATGACAGCTGATATAATAACAGATGGATTGTGGAGTGATAATGTGAAAAAACTAATGTTAGGGAACGAGGGAATTGCCAGGGGAGCTTATGAAGCAGGAGTAAGAGTTGCAACCGCATATCCGGGAACTCCCAGCACCGAAATTATCGAATTTGCAGCAAAATATGATGAAATTTATGCTGAATGGGCACCGAATGAAAAGGTTGCCATGGAAGTGGCCATCGGGGCTTCATTTGCCGGAGCAAGGGCAATGGTTGCCATGAAACATGTTGGTCTCAACGTAGCGGCCGATCCATTGTTTACCGTTTCTTACACGGGCATTAATGCCGGCCTTGTTATAGTAGTAGCGGATGACCCTGGAATGCACAGTTCTCAAAATGAACAGGATAGCCGGTGTTATGCCCGGGCAGCTCAGGTGCCCATGCTGGAACCGGCTGATAGCCAGGAGGCAATTGATTTTGTTAAGTTTGCATATGAACTGAGTGAGAAGTATGATACGCCCATATTGGTTAGGATGACCACTCGTGTTTCCCATTCGCAGAGCATCGCTGTTCTCGGAATAAGGAATGACATACCCTTAAGAGAATACAGAAAACTCCCTGAAAAAAATGTGATGATGCCGGCTATGGCTAGGAGACGCCACCAGGCAGTAAAGGCAAGAATGAAGGATATAGCCGAAGCTGCCTGTGATATGTGGGTAAACCGGATTGAAATGAACGATCCTTCCGTTGGAGTTATAGCCAGTGGTATCGCATATCAATATGCCAAGGAAGCATTGCCCAATGCCTCAATTCTAAAATTGGGCATGGTGAATCCATTGCCGAGAAAGCTTATTGAATCCTTTGCTGCTAAGGTTGATAAGCTGTTTGTTATTGAAGAACTTGAACCAATCATAGAAGAACAGATAAGGAGTTGGGGGATTTCGGTTATCGGGAAAGAGCTTTTTCCTTCTATAGGCGAACTGAGTGCCAATATTATAGCTGAAAAGGTTTTGGGGGAAACACCGGAAGTAAAACCTCTCCAGGATATTCCCACACGTCCGCCGGTGATGTGCCCCGGCTGTCCGCATCGAGGAGTATTCTACGTTATAAGGAAGCTGAGGCTGTATGCTACGGGGGACATTGGATGCTATACTTTAGGAGCCTTACCCCCGCTACAAGCTATGGATACATGTGTATGCATGGGAGCCAGCATCGGAATGGCCCATGGAATGGAAAAGGCACGGGGAAGGGATTTTGGACGCAAGCTCGTAGCAGTTATCGGTGATTCTACCTTTATCCATTCAGGTATAACCGGACTTATTGATGTAGTGTATAACCAGGGGAATTCAACGGTTGTGATCCTGGACAATTCCACAACAGGCATGACGGGGCATCAGGATCATCCGGGAACCGGATGCACTTTAAAAGGCAGTGAGGTTCCACCGCTAGATTTGGTAAAGCTTATTGAAGCTATAGGCATAAAACATATAAGGGTGGTTGACCCCTTTGAGCTTGATCAGGTGGAAAAGGTGCTAAGAGAGGAAGTTCAAAGGGATGAACCTTCGGTGGTTATAATGCAACGATCATGCGCTTTGCTGAATAAAAGCGTGAAACCACCGGTGGAAATAGACCTGGATTTGTGCAGAAAATGCAATGCTTGTTTGCGCCTGGGATGTCCGGCTATACAGAAAAAACAGGATGCTATGGTAATAGATCTGGCTTTATGCAACGGCTGCGGCCTTTGCATCGGTGTGTGTAGATTTAATGCTATTAGAAGGACTGGTGAATAGGATGAAAACGCAAAATATACTTATTGCAGGTGTTGGAGGACAGGGTACATTACTTGCAAGCAGAGTGCTGGGAAATCTGTTTTTGAATATGGGATATGATGTAAAGATATCCGAAGTACACGGGATGGCGCAAAGAGGTGGAAGTGTTGTTACCCATGTCAAATACGGTGAAAGGGTCTATTCACCGCTGGTTGAGACCGGCTGTGCGGATATTCTTCTTGCCTTTGAAAAACTGGAGGCAATCAGATGGATACACTACTTAAGGGAAGGTGGCATGGCCGTTGTAAATACTCAGGAAATCGATCCTATGCCGGTTATACTGGGGACCCAACAGTATCCCAGCGATCTGGATGAACTTTTGCTAAAATTATGTCCTAATTCGGTTATCATAGATGCTTTAAATATTGCCAAAGATTTGGGGAATATCAGAGTGGTCAATACCGTACTTATGGGTGCGCTGGCCTGTTATTTGGACATAGATACGACTGAATGGGAAAAGGCCATAAAAGCTACTGTGCCTCCAAAAACAATTGATATTAATTTGCAAGCATTTTATTCCGGCTATAATGCATGCCGTAGTCAGAGCAATGCTCCTTTTTGATGCGGCAGTATTTGGGAAGGGGGATGGATA
This sequence comes from Clostridiales bacterium DTU074, assembly GCA_001513075.1. GTDB lineage: Bacteria > Bacillota > Clostridia > Caldicoprobacterales > Caldicoprobacteraceae > DTU074. The sequence goes on from LFSE01000067.1 coordinate 65,483, forward strand.
TGTATTGGGACAAAGCTAATGAATGCATGGATCGTGAACAATTGAGGGCATTACAGTCGCACCGGTTGATTGAAACGGTACAAAGGGTATATCATAACGTTCCCTACTACCGCCAGCGCATGCAGGAACTGGGGATCGTGCCGGAGGACATAAAGGGAATTGAAGATCTGCATAAGTTGCCCTTTACAACTAAACAGGATCTCAGAGATAATTACCCATACGGGCTGTTTGCCGTGCCATTGAGTGAAATAGTGAGAATACACGCTTCTTCCGGTACAACTGGTAAACCCACCGTGGTGGGTTATACACGCAAGGACATTGTTACCTGGTCGGAGCTCATGGCGAGGACCCTTGTATCCGGTGGTACGCATAAGGATTCGGTTATACAGATAGCCTACGGCTACGGTTTGTTTACCGGCGGATTGGGTGTTCATTATGGTGCCGAGCGGATAGGAGCATCGGTAATTCCGGTGTCGGGAGGCAATACAAAGAGGCAAATAATGATTATGAAGGATTTTGGCACTACCGTGCTTGCCTGCACTCCTTCATATGCATTATATATAGCTGAGACCATTCAGGAAATGGGAATAAAAAGAGAAGAGTTAAAGCTGGAGTATGGGATATTTGGGGCTGAACCTTGGAGTGAGGCAATGAGAAAAGAAATTGAGGAGAAAATGCAAATATCTGCCATTGATATATACGGATTGAGCGAGGTAATTGGTCCGGGAGTTGCCAGCGAATGTCAGTGTAAAAACGGACTTCATATTTTTGAGGATCATTTTATCCCCGAGATCATTGATCCGGAAACCGGTGAAGTTCTTTCTGAGGGTAAAGAAGGTGAATTGGTATTTACAACTATAACCAAAGAAGGGTTGCCGGTCATCCGTTATCGCACAAGGGATATCTCATCATTGGACTACGAGCCGTGTTCCTGCGGGCGGACCCATGTAAGGATGAAAAAGGTGTTGGGCAGAACCGACGACATGATTATTATAAGGGGTGTAAATGTATTTCCTTCGCAGATAGAGAGCATTCTTATGGAGATCGGGGAAACCGAGCCCCACTATCTGTTGGTGGTAGACAGGGTAGGCAATTTGGATAGTCTTGAGGTATGGGTGGAAGTATCCAACAAGCTGTTCTCCGATGAAGTCCGTAGGTTGGAGGATTTAAACCGAAGAATTGCCAACGAAATACAGAGCACTCTTGGGCTGTCGGTTAAGGTAAGGCTTGTGGAACCAAAAACCATCGAGCGTTCGGAAGGAAAGGCAAAGCGGGTAATTGATAGAAGAAAACTGTAATAAAAGGGAGGGAAAGCTTTGTTTCGTCAAATTTCGGTATTTTTAGAGAACAAAAGGGGTAAACTGGCTGAAGTAACCGGCGTACTGGCTGATAACAATATAGACATGTGGGCAATATCAATCGCCGATACAACAAACTTTGGCATACTAAGAATCATAGTCGATCAACCGGAAAAAGCAGTAAAAGTCCTGAGGTATGCCGGTTATACGGTAAGTACAACCAAGGTGCTGGCTGTTGAGGTCCCCGACCGGCCGGGAGGATTGCACCGGGTGTTGAAAATATTAAGCGATGAAGGCGTCAGCATAGAGTATTTGTATTCATTTGTCCGGCGGCCTGCTGAAAGAGCTTTAATTCTGTTTAAGGTGGACCGATTGGATGATGCTGTTGATATATTAAAAAGAGCTGGTATCAATGTGCTCACAAATGATCAGGTATATAATCTATAATGAGAGAAAAGTGAAATAAGGTGGATTATATGCGGCCAAGCAAAGTAATAGTAGATCTATCAAAACTGGACAGCAATATCAGGGAAATCAGGAAGGTGTTAAAGCCCGATATCCAATTTATGGCTGTTGTTAAGGCAAATGCATATGGTCATGGTGCCGTTGAGATCGCTCGTCAGGCCCTGAAATCCGGCGCTTCCTGGTTGGGTGTGGCCATACCTGAGGAAGGGGCTGAGCTGAGGGAAGCCGGAATTACAGCTCCTATACTTGTTTTGGGAGGTATAGATGAATCCCAGATAGGGACGGTGGTTAAATACGATCTCAGTCAATGCATATTTTCTCTTGAAACGGCGAAATTGCTGGATAAGGAGGCAAAACAGGCCGGTAAGAGAATTGGCGTACACGTTAAGGTTGATACGGGTATGGGCAGAATTGGTCTAACCGATCCGGAAAAGGTAAGGATTTTGTGCTGCCAGTTGAAAAACTCTAGCCATATAGAATTGGAAGGAATATTTACTCATTTTGCTGTGGCTGATGAAGAAGACAGATCGTTTACTCAAAGCCAGCTGACCCGTTTCAATAATGTTCTTGATATTCTAAAAAGAGACGGTATATATTTTAAATATGTACACGCTGCAAACAGCGCTGCAATTCTGGAATATCCCGATGCCCATTTTAATCTGGTTCGAGGGGGTATTGCAATATACGGTTATTATCCCTCTCAGTTTGTTAAAGAACATTCCACCATAAAACTTGAACCTATACTTAAATGGGAAACAAGGGTAATAGATGTAAAGGATATCGAGAAAGGTGACAGCATAAGTTACGGAAGGACTTTTGTAGCGGATAGGCCAATGCGGATAGCCATTCTTCCGGTAGGATATGCAGACGGATATAGCCGGCTGTTCAGCAATAAAAGCTGGGTTATAATAAACGGTCAAAGGGCAAGGGTTACCGGAATGATATGCATGGATCAGCTTATGGTTGATGTCACCCATATTCCTGAGGTAAAACCCGGTGATACCGCAGTACTTATAGGAAAACAGGGGAAGGAGGGGATTACTGCTGAGGATCTTGCATGTCTTAGCAATACCATATCCTACGAAATATTGACGAGCATAGGACCACGGGTTCCAAGGTTCTATACCGGAAAAGAGCATTGCCAAGACATGGATAAGCAACGGTTATGATAGATATTGCAAAAAACGAAATTAGGAATAGAATGAAAAAAATAAGGGAAGAAATGCCGGAAGTCTTTTCGGTGGAAACAAGTGCCGTCATTTCGAAACATCTATTGGGTTTGGAATGTATAAAAACCGCAAAAACCGTGATGGCATACGTGGCCATGCCCTATGAAGTAAAAACGGATTTCATTATAAACACCCTGTTAAATATGGGAAAAGATGTGGCCGTTCCGGTTTGTGTGCCCGCTTCATATGAGCTGATTGCTTCAAAGATTTTGAACCTTGATGAATTAATGCCAGGGCACTATGGAATACTCGAGCCAAAAAAGGAATACCTAAGACCACTGGAACCGAGTGTGCTCGATATTATTCTGGTTCCGGGACTGGCCTTTGACGTATACGGAAATCGCATTGGTCATGGAAAGGGATATTATGATAGGTTTCTATCAAAGGTATCCCCAAAAGCGCTTAAAATCGGGTTAGCTTTTGACTTTCAAGTTTTATCCGAGCTGCCGGTAGATCACTATGACATACCTATGGACTGTATTATAACAGAAAGAGGAATGATACAAACTCATAAGTATGCAACAGCCTATAAAAAATAATGAATAAATGTCGAGAATGGATATTGCAGCGAACTTGTAAACTTTACCAGGCATGGGGCGGGGATCCTATGCCTTTGTTATTTGGGAGTGTTTATTGTTATACAACAATGTGAAATTTATATGTTTTAAATAAGAGGAATTTAAGATAAAATGTCGAATAAAGTCGTAGATACAGTTTATAAAAGAGGCGATAAGACAGTGACGATGGATAACTACAGTATTCAGCAATTAGATGATATTGTAAAGAAAACCATAGATGCCCTGGAAAAAGGGAAAACCCAGATATATACCATTGCTGAAGGGGCAAGACAGGAATGGATAGAACTGGAGAACAGGTTTGCTGAAATACAGGAAAAGGTGAAATATACCATAGAAGAAGTGGAGACCCTGACTCGTTTGGAGAAAGAAAGCCGTTACAGACTTATGATAGTCAGCAAAAATTTTAAGCAATACGGCGAAGAGGATATAAAACAGGCTTATGATACAACCAGGAATTTGCAGATCAAATTGGCTTTGGCAAGGGAGAAGGAACGCCAGCTTATTGCGCAAAGAACCGAAATAGAAATGAGGATGCGGAAGGTTAGAGACACCGTGGAGCGAGCTGAATATTTAGCTACCCACGTAGCCGTAGCCATGAATTATCTTTCCGGCTCATTGTCCAATATTAGCGATACTCTTGAGGAACTGCAGCAGAAGGAATTATTGGGTATGCGAATTATAACTGCCCAGGAGGAGGAAAGGCAGAGGTTGGCGCGGGATATTCACGATGGTCCGGCCCAATCCATGTCAAATATTATACTTAAGTGTGAAATATGTGAAAAAATAATGGATCTAGATGTGAATAATGCTAAAAAGCAAATAGGTGAGTTAAAAGATCTGATAAAGCTCAGCCTTCAGGAAATAAGGAGGATAATATTTGATTTACGCCCGATGTCGCTGGACGATTTAGGGCTGGTGCCCACTCTTCAGCGTTATGCAGCCAATTTTACCGAGGAAACTGGGATCGACGTTGTATTAGACCTGTATGATCCAAATAAAAAGCTGAATACGCTGGTTGAAATAGCGGTATTCCGGATTATTCAGGAAGCTCTGAATAATATAAAAAAACACTCAAAGGCGACAAGGGTATATATAAACCTTCAAATAAAAGACGGTATGCTATTTGGTAAGGTTATTGACAATGGCATAGGATTTAATGTGTTAAAGTTCAAAAATATTAAAAAACGGGATATACACAGTGGAGGATTTGGTATTTACAGCATGCAACAGAGGGCGGAACTGCTTAATGGGAAGCTAAAGATTCATTCCCAGCCCGGCAAGGGCACGACACTTTTATTGCAAATACCTATAGAGCCGATTAAAGAGGGGGAGTAATATAAATGGAAAAGATAAGGGTTTTGATAGCTGATGATCATTCCCTTATTAGAAAAGGTCTTGAACAGGTTTTGGAGTTAGAAGACGATATAGAAGTGATAGGGGAGGCTTCTAACGGTAAGGAAGTGGTTGAAAAGACCATGGAGTTAAAGCCCGACGTAGTATTGATGGATATCAACATGCCGGTACAAAATGGTATATATGCCATAAGGGAGATAAAAGAAAAGGGCTGTCGGGCCAAAATTATCATACTGACAATACATGATGACAGGGAGTATTTGTTGGAAGCCATACGAATGGGAGCAGAAGGCTATATTATGAAGGATGCGGATGTGGATCATCTGATAAAGGCAATAAGGGATGTGTACAGAGGGGAGACATATATACAACCTAATCTTTCAAGCGAACTGATAAAGGATATTGGAAAAGTGACCTATCGTTCATTAAAACGCCAGTTTGAAGAGAATAATTTAACGCCGAGAGAGATTGAAGTTCTGATGTTGATAGCCGATGGAAAAAACAACAAGGAAATAGCCGATGAGCTGTTCATCAGTGAAAAAACGGTCAAAAATCATGTATCAAACATATTTCGGAAAATAGATGTTAGCGACCGCACCCAAGCTGCAATCTATGTGTTTAAAAATAACCTGAAGTAAGGCATCGGAAATTCCGGTGCCTTTTCATTTATACTCATATCGTTTGTCCAACGAAAACTAAGTGCTACCTGGAAAAGCTGCTTGATTTGTAGTATAATTACATTATAAAGGAGGCTGATAACATGCGATTTGTAAAAAGCGGTTTACAGTTGATTGGAACTCATGCTGTTATGTCAATCATCCAATTTGTTCTTATGCCGTCGCTGTTCAGTATACTGGAAAACAACCAGATATACCAATGGTTTATAGGCCTTCTGTATATAGCTATATTCTGGTTTATTATATACGTCGATATGAGCGGAAAAGGTTTGGATGATTGCAGAAGAGGCAATTATGCAATGTATAATGGGTTTATAACGGGTTTAGTCGCCTCCGTTCCCCCTGTTCTTCTATATATCCTGGCCATGACTTATTCTCCCGGTCCTAATCAGGTTAATTGGTTTACTACCGCTTTAAGAGTATGGCTCATACCGTATACAAAAATATTTGTTACGTTTGACAGCTCAAGTTCGTTGCGTCATCTGATGCCTGATATCGCTATTATTCCTATAGTGTTATTTGTTTTGGGAGCCGGAATAAGTTATATAGATGGTTCTCGCAAGAGAAAGAAAATTTTGGACATTATAGATAAGTCCGATGCTTTGAGGGCGGAGAAGTCAAAGGTAAATCCCAATATCTAGTCGACATAAACCATAGCGAATAAAATAAGAGATAATTGTTAATAATAATACTTGGGAAACACACCTGCAATATGTAGGTGTGTTTTTTGGCATTGGAAATAATGGAATAAAGTTATTTATTTTTGGGAAAATAATACTATTATGCATAATGGAGGCATTCTTGGTATGGATAAGAAAGCAGGAGGAAAGCTGATGATAATCGGCGGTGCCGAAGACAAAAGGGGGGAATGCGTGATATTAAAAAGACTGGTTGAACTCGCTGGCAGACAGGAAGCTAACATGGTGATAATGACCGTTGCCAGCGAATATCCGGAAAAAATAGGAAATGAATATACCCATATATTCAAACGACTGGGAGTGGACAATATAAATACTATACACATTCGATCCAGGCAAGATGCAAACTGTGCCGAATTGGTTGGACAAATAGAAAAAGCATCGTGCATATTCTTTACAGGTGGGGACCAACTGCGAATTACTTCTCTGCTGGGTGGAACCCGGGCCGGGGATATGCTAAAAAAAGCCTACCTCAGAGGCGTGGTAATCGCTGGTACCAGCGCAGGCGCTTCGGTTATGAGCGAGACTATGATAACTTCGGGCAAGGATGATGATGCGCCCAAGAAGTGTACGCTGAAGATGGCCCCGGGCTTGGGCTTGTTAAAAGATGTAGTTATCGATCAGCATTTTGCCCAGCGAGGCAGAATTGGGCGATTGTTGACAGCCATTGCTCAAAATCCTCATATGCTTGGGTTGGGAATCGATGAGGATACGGCTGTTATAGTGGATAATGATGCTGTTTTCAACATTATAGGCTCTCATGCAGTTACGATTCTGGATGGAAAGGAACTGGATTATACCAATGTTTCGGAATTAAAGCCGGATGAGATCTTATCGATAACCAATGTTATCATGCACGTTCTTCCTTCCGGCTACGCATATGACATAAAATTGAGAAAGCCATTGATTGGGAGGTAAACGGTTTGAAGATTTGTGAGATTAAGGCATTTAAAGGCAGGAGCATATACAGCCATAAAAAAGTTGTAAAGCTAACGGTGGATTTGGAGGAATGGGCAGACATACCTACAAAGGATATTGGACATTTCAATGAAAATTTGTTAAAAATACTTCCAGGGTTAAAAGAACATCATTGTTCAGTTGGCAAGCCAGGGGGCTTTGTCATGAGGCTTAACGAGGGTACATATCTGGCACATGTTATAGAACACTGCGCCCTGGAAATACAGAATATGCTGGGGTATAATGTAAGTTTTGGGCGAGCGCGACAGATAGAAAGTTCAAGCCGATATTACATAGTCTATGAATACATCAACGAAGTGACGGGACTGGAGGTAGGAAGATTTACCGTAAGGTTAATGGAGTCCCTGTGTGGCGGAAGGCTTGTTGACATTAAGCCTGATATTGAAGCTATTAAAAAAAGGGCTATGAAAAGTGAACTGGGGCCAAGCAGCAAGGCAATAATGGATGCTGCCATCGAAAGGGGAATTCCGGTTATCAGAATTGGTGACGGCAGCATACTGCAATTGGGATACGGAAAATACCAGAAAAGGATGGAAGCCACCATTACTGACAATACAAGTTGTATTTCGGTAGACATTGCATGTGATAAAAGCACTACAAAAGAAATACTGGGCGAAGCAGGCATCCCGGTTCCAACGGGAGATGTTTGCACTATGGTCCATGATGCCCTGCATATTGCCGAAGAATTGGGATTTCCGGTTGTCGTCAAGCCCGAAAGGGGTAATCAGGGCAGGGGAGTGTCGCTAGCCCTAACGAGCCCGCAGGAAGTGGCTGAAGCATTTAGAATAGCAAAGAAAATTGATGAAAACGTAATAGTGGAAAAATACATACAGGGCAATGATTATCGAGTATTGGTAGTTGGAGATAGGGTGGTAGCTGTTTCTCAAAGAATTCCTGCTCATGTCATTGGAGATGGTAAACACACTATAGAACAGCTTGTTGAAATAACAAACATGGATGAACTGCGGGGCCAAGACCATGAAAAACCCCTTACAAAAATTAAGATCGATGAGATATCGATGGCATTGTTAAAAAAACAGGGGTTCACCCTTCAGAGCGTTCCTGCGCCGGGGAAAAGAGTTTTCTTAAGGTCAAACGGCAATATTAGTTCGGGAGGCATAGCGGTTGATCGTACCGATAGAATACATCCAAGAAACTGCGAAATAGCCATTAGAGCAGCTCAAATAATCGGCCTTGATATAGCCGGTGTTGATATTGCCTGCCCAGATATATCAACACCTATAGCGGAAGGACGAGGTGCGGTAATAGAGGTGAATGCGGCACCAGGTCTTCGAATGCATCTATATCCTTCGAAAGGTAAAAAGAGAAATGTGGCCAAGCATATAATCGATATGTTGTTTCCGTCGGGCAGCAGGCACTCAATTCCAGTTATATCCGTGACGGGCACAAACGGGAAGACCACAACCGTTCGAATGATAGTACACATACTGAGAGTTTACGGTTTTAACGTAGGTATGACTACCACCGGAGGAATCTATATCAACGATCGCTGCGTTATGAAAGGGGATACTACCGGACCGGCCAGTGCTAAAGTTGTACTGACCGACAAAAATGTGGAAGTGGCGGTGCTGGAGACAGCCCGTGGAGGCATCATCCGCTCCGGTCTGGGTTATGATCTGAGCGATATTGGGGTACTGACAAATATTACCGAAGATCATATCGGAATTGACGGGGTCTATAGCCTGGAGGATCTGTTGCATGTAAAGTCCCTTGTGGTGGAAGCGGTAAAAACCAATGGATATGTAGTGTTGAATGCTGATGATCCAATGACGGTACAGGCAGCTAAAAGGGTACGTAGCAGTATTATATATTTTTCCAAGCAGGAGGATAATCTGGTAATACATAAACATCTTGCCGAAGGCGGGATTGCAGTATTCTTAAAGGGCGGACACATAACCATAGCAACCGGTGATGGCTTTATACAGGTCTTACCCATTTCAAGGATACCCGCCACATATGATGGAAAGCTGGTTTATAACATAGAGAACAGCCTGGCTGCCGTAGGCGTAGCCTATGCAATGAAAATTCCGGTTGAGACAATTCAAAAAGCGTTGAGCTCCTTTTATACCGATGAACTGCAAAATCCCGGGCGATTTAACGTATTCAACATCAGGGACTTTAGGGTTGTGGTGGATTATGCCCATAATATAACTGGATACAGCCATACCATTGAAGCTGCAAAAAAGATGGGGGCATCGCGAATCATTGGAATCATCGGTGTTCCCGGGGACAGGGATGACAATACGATAAAACGAATAGGACATATGTCCGGAAAATCATTTGATCATATCATTATAAAGGAGGATGAGGACCTAAGGGGGCGATGCAGGGGTGAGGTAGCGGAATTGCTTAAGGAGGGTGCTTTGAATGCTGGGATGGATCCGAGGAATATTCAAGTCATTCTTTCAGAGGTACGGGCATTAAGGACGGCTATGAAAAATGCAAAGGCAGGAGATCTGATTATCATATTCTACGAGAACTTCGAACCTGTAATTGCCGCTATAAAGGATGCTGTATTCAATCTTGAGCATACGGCTAAGCGCTATAGGGATGGAGAGAAACAAGATATGATTCTGAGTGCCACCAAGCTTTAATAAAATGAGGACCGTTTATCCGACAATTCTTTGCTATTATGGCTGGTATGGCTAGCAATTTGTTACCCCTTTCACAAGAACATAATAAATCTAACCATAAGGCATTTAATGGAAGCAAACGATAATTAAGGTGTTTTGACATTTAATCTTTGTTTTATATAATATTTATAGGAAAGGGGTAGCGTTGGTGTTAGTGGATTTTAAAGAAATTGAATTGAGCGATAAACCTGTCATTGATCATTATCTGTCTATGAGGTATTACGAAAATTCCGAGTTTTCATTTTCTAATTTTTTTATATGGCGCTATGGTTTTAATCTTAGATTTGCAGTGCTGGATGATCATCTGTGTGTTATAGGCCGTCTGGGTGAAAGCTTCAATTTTATCTTCCCTCCATTGGGAAAAGATGGTGGAAACCTGGAACGGGCATTTATGAAGGTGATAGAGTTCTATAAAGCTCAGGGATATCCAATTGTAGTGAAATGCGTTACCGAACCCATGCGCATGTTAATTGAGCAGGTAATGCCCGGCTTTTTCCGCTTTGAGAGAGATCCAAACAACGATGATTATGTATACAGGACTGACGATCTAATTAATTTGGAGGGAAAGAAATACCATCAAAAGAGAAATCATATTAACAAATTCCTGAAAAACTATGAATATACATACGAAAACATCGACGATAACAACATTGAAGAATGTATAGAAGTTGAAATTGAATGGATGAAAGGAAGGGAAGACAATAAAAGCTTGCAGGACGAAAAGGTGGCCATAATGGAAGCGTTGAACAACTTCCATGAGTTGGGACTAAAGGGCGGCGCACTGAGAATTGACGGCAGGATACAGGCTTTTTCCATTGGGGATCTATTGAATCCCGAAATGGCTGTCATTCACTTTGAGAAGGCCAATACCGAGTATCATGGTTCTTATGCCATGATCAATCAGCAGTTTGCGGCAAACTGCTGGAAGGATGTCCCATACATAAACAGGGAAGAGGATATGGGAATACCCGGGCTTCGCAAGGCAAAGAGGTCATACCATCCGGTTAAGATGGTGATAAAATATACTGCATATCCGGTAAAGGAGTAGTTTATGCATATCAAAGTTCCAAGCGATGAAGATATAAAGCAAATAAAAGAGCTATGGAAATATTGCTTTGACGATTCACCTGAATTTGTCGACTGGTTTTTTGCTAACAGGTACAGGAGCGAAAACACATTGGTATCCTGTGATGGAGATACCATCCGTTCAGCCCTTCAACTTCTGCCTTATACGATAATGCTAAGGGACAGGCAGATGGACACCTCTTATTTGGTAGGGATGTCAACATGGCCTGAATACAGGGGCAGGGGTGATGCTGCCGCTTTGATCCGGCACGCCCTCAAAGTAATGCACCAGCGGCAGGAGTGGATATCGATTCTATTGCCTTTTCGATATGATTTTTATAGAAAATACGGCTGGGAAATTTGTTATCAACACTTGATGTACAAAGGCCATAACGAGATATTCAACAGTCCGGGCCGGCTTTCCGGAAAAATAATCCCGGTGTCTTTTGACATGATTGATATATTAAACGAATGCTATCAGGCCTTTGTTAAACATTATAACGGTTATGTAATAAGAAGGAAGGACGATTGGGAAAGAATACTGGGAGATCTGTATATCGAACACGGCAGCGGTTACATTGTATACGACAATTTTAGAGCCGCAGGTTATGTTCTCTTTACCATTACAAACCGGGAATTAAGGATACGAGAGCTTATATATAATGCTCCGGGTGCCAAGGAAATTCTTTTGAAGCTGATTGCCAGCCACTATTCCCAATGCGATACCATTATATGGAATGCTCCGGCAGATGATATTACATACGTGGATATGCCGGACTCCAGGGGCTTATTGTATAAGCAGACCTTTGTCATGGGCCGGATTGTGGATGTCAAGAATGCTTTAGCGGGAATAAAAGTGCGAGGGGATATTGATTTAAGCATCAAAGTTTTGGATGACATACTTCCATGGAATAACGGGGTATTCAGACTGAAGTGTATGAATGAAAGGGTCGAAGTGTCTTCAGCAGAGGGATTTCCTCAGGTTGTCGTTTCCATAAATACCCTTGCCCAGTTGCTGTGGGGATATATTACACCTGAACAGGCTGTTAGGCATGGAAAGCTTGAATGCTCCGACAGCAATGCCATGTGTACCTTAAAGGAAGTATTCAGTCCTGCTGTTCCATATATCATAGAGGATTATTGACTATAATTGTCCTGCACTGTCGGCGGAAATCTGCCTGTGAGCCATATCTGCCTTATCAAGATACGTCCATTTCCTTTTGATGCCAATTTCCGTATTCTTTCATTACCGAAATAATCTTGGTGTAGCGTCAAATATTACAATTTCGTTACAGTTAAATCTAACCGAATTTGATTATTGACAAATTTTTTATAAATTATTATAATTTACATTTATGTAAATAGTGTAAAGCGTTTTGGTGCATTACAAAGACATATTATGGTGTGAGTTCAGCATAATATAATATGATAGGCTGATACCAGAGGTGGTAGAAACCCTTGAGGGTTATTGAAATATTAACCGGTTTAACCGGTGGTTTTTTAATTGAATTAATATTTATGCGGTTAAGCGAAAGGCTGATAGGGCGCCTGCTCCGATCGGACGGAGTGAAAGGAAAAATTTTGATATTTACAAGCATAAGAAACATGATAACACTGCTGCTTTTGATGTTTGCTGCAATGCATTCGATAGCAATGATGTTATCGATGGGAGCCGGCAGCCTGATTTATATATATGTATATGCCATTATGAAGGGTATCCAAATTAAAAAGACCTTATGATAAATGGGGAGTGATATAGTGAAAGGTATAGAGATAGATATGAATCCCAAGACATGGTTTACCATACCCATTATGGGAGGCATACCGGTAACGGATGCCGTGTGCGTGTCGTGGATGGTTGTTGCCGGTCTTATAATATTCGGTCTGATAGTCAGGTTTTATTATTTTCCGAAATTTCAGGAGATACCGCGGGGGTTTCAAAATATTCTGGAGCTCTTTGTTGAATGGATATATAGGTTTACCGGAGACTCGACTCATGAGTTCGGCAATGGCCTTGCACCCTATGTCGGGAGCCTTGCACTATATCTTGCCTTTACCAACACGATAGAATTAATTGGCTTAAGGCCTCCTACAACCTATATCGCCATTACTCTTGCCTTGTCAATTATGACGTTTTTTCTGATAAACTACTACGGCATCAGAAAGAAAGGGGTATGGGGGAGAATACGGGATTATGGGAAACCGGTACCATTTATAGCACCGATAAAGGTCATTACCGATTTGGCCATACCCGTTTCTCTGGCCTCCCGATTATTTGGGAACATTTTGGGGGGGTTAGTGGTGATGGAATTGATACGCAAGGTGGTTCCCCTTGTGGTGCCGGCGTTTTTATCAATATATTTTACTCTGTTCGATGGAATTATTCAGACGTTCATATTTATCACGCTGTCCTTAGCTTTTATTCAGGAAGCCATCGAATAAATAATCCCATACGTTATGCCGGGAGGTGAAGGATTGATGGACTTAGCAGCTATTGGTGCCGGATTGGCAGTTTTGGCGGGATTCGGAGCCGGTATAGGCATGGGCGTTGCTACCGGAAAGGCTGTTGAAGCCACGGGAAGGCAACCCGAAGCTGCAAACCAAATCAACAGGATTCTGTTATTGGGTTTGGCTTTGACCGAATCAATTGCAATATACGGCTTTGTAATCGCTTTGCTTATTATATTTGTACGCTGATAGCATATTATCTATTCTGTTAAAAGGAAATGGTGAATCTTGTATGAAGGAGTATATTTGGACTTTCATCTTCCAGATATTAAACCTAATGGTGTTGTATGTGTTCATGAGGTGGCTTTTGTTCAAGCCGATAAAGAATTACCTGGACAGGCGTACCCAGGCCTTTCAGGCCAAGAAGGAGGAATTGGACAGACTCCAAAATGAGATAGAAGCCAACAGGCAGTTATCCAAAGAAGAACTTGAAAGGGTACGCCAGCAGGTAAGGCTTATAATGGAAGAAGCTGAACAAACCGCACAGGCTAGGATTATAGAAGCGGAGAAGAAAGCGCAACAGCAGGCCGAGGCAATAATCGAAGAGGCAAGGCGGAAAATTGAAGACGAGCGGGTACAGGCTATTGAGACGCTTAAAGATCAGGCAGCCATTCTGGCTGTTGAAATGGCTTCCAGGATAATAAAAACTCATTTCACCGCTGAAGATAACAGGGATTTAATTAACGAATTTCTTGAGAAGGTGGAGTTAAAGTGACAGACAATATAGAAACCGGAATTATATGGTCTGCTTATCCGCTGGAACAGAGTGTTATATCGCAAATAGAGAATAGATTTTCCGACCTATTAGGAAAAAGGATCAAGTTTGATGTAAGAATTAAGCCTGAGATTATTGGCGGTATCATAGTAACCATAGGTGACAAAGAATATGATGGAAGTATATACGGACAGCTCAACAGAATGAAAAGCCATCTTCTGGGTTTGAAGAAGGGCGATATCGCCAATATGGGAGTCAGCATACGCACGGAAGACCATATCACCGAAATGCAATCCATAGGAGAGTTTATTCATAATAGGATTCAGGAATACGAGCAAGAGGCCGATATCGAGGATATCGGCTATGTGGTCCGTTCCGGAGATGGTGTGGTTACGGTAGATGGTCTGAGCAATTGCAGATATGGAGAACTTCTAAGGTTTGAAGGCAATGCATTTGGAATAGCTTTTAACCTTGAAAGGGATGCGGTGGGGGTTGTACTGCTCAACAACCAGCAATCTGTAACAGAAGGTACAATGGTGTATAGCACCGGGCGTGTGGTCCAGGTTCCGGTTGGTGAGGGTTTGCTGGGGAGGGTGGTAAATCCTCTGGGCCAGCCATTGGATGGTAAGGGCAGTATACATGCAGCTCATTACAGGGAGATCGAAGAGAAGGCCCCGGGTATATATGACAGGGACGCGGTAAACGAACCCCTGCAAACAGGCCTGCTGGCCATAGATTCGATGATACCTATTGGCAGGGGACAACGCCAGTTGATCATCGGAGACAGGCAGACCGGAAAGACTGCTATCGCTTTGGATACAATTATCAATCAAAGGGATAAGGATGTAATCTGCGTCTATGTAGCCATCGGTCAAAAGGCATCCACTATTTCTCAGGTAATCAATGTCTTAAAAAATACGGGGGCCATGGATTATACCATTGTAGTCTCCGCTACAGCCAGCGATTCGGCTCCCATGCAGTACATTGCGCCGTATGCCGGTTGTGCCATGGCTGAATATTTTATGTATGGTGGAAAGGATGTTCTTATCCTTTATGATGATCTAAGCAAACATGCAATAGCCTACAGGACCTTATCACTGCTTTTGCGGCGTCCCCCGGGAAGGGAAGCATACCCCGGAGATATTTTTTACCTCCATTCCAGGCTGCTGGAACGTGCAGCCAAGCTAAAGAAGGAAAAAGGAGGCGGTTCGTTGACGGCGTTGCCCATTGTTGAAACCCAAGCCGGCGATATCTCGGGATATATTCCTACCAACATCATATCGATAACAGACGGTCAGCTTTTTTTAGAAGATGAACTGTTTTTTGCCGGTATTCGTCCGGCTGTAAATGTGGGTTTGTCGGTTTCCAGGGTGGGTAAGGCCGCTCAGACCAAGGCCATGGCAAAGGTTTCGGGTACCCTGCGTCTGGAACTGGCACAGTATCGTGAGTTGGAGGTTTTTTCACAGTTCAGTGCGGAATTGGATCGATCTACGCAGGAGCTGCTGGCTCAGGGCGAAAGGATTACCGAGATATTGAAGCAGGAGCAGTATAATCCCATGGATATGGCACACCAGGTTGTTCTTCTGTA
Source organism: Clostridiales bacterium DTU074 (assembly GCA_001513075.1). Classification (GTDB taxonomy): domain Bacteria; phylum Bacillota; class Clostridia; order Caldicoprobacterales; family Caldicoprobacteraceae; genus DTU074. Next base: position 81,289 of record LFSE01000067.1, read on the forward strand.
CGTGGCTACCCGAAAAATGCTTCTGGATGTTCCTCTGAACAGGATCCAGGAGTTTAAACGGCAGTTTATCGAATATATTGATCGCTATCACGTGGAAATTATAGACAGCATCAAAAAAAGCGGGGATATTACACAAGATGATATGAGCCGGATTGACGATGCAGTCAAAGATTTTAAAAAGATGTTTATGCAGTAAATTGCTAACAGGTGGTATTTATGTACAGCTTGGTTGAAATTAAACGGAGAATCGGAGCCATCCGACAGACACGCCAGTTAACCAAAGCGATGTATCTTATCGCCTCATCAAAACTCAGTCGGGCTATGGATAGGTACAGGGCAAATCATATTTACTTTGATAAGATAAGATCCACTTTAAAAGATATTATTGCCCATACGCCGGAGCTTAATCATCCTTTCTTCATGCCAAGGGGGAACGAGCGCATTGCTTATTTTGTCATAGCCGGTGATAAGGGACTGTGCGGAGCTTATAATCATAACGTTCTCCATACAGCTCTTTCTCATATGCAGCAGCACGAGGGAGCGAAAAATATATTTGTTGTCGGCAATGTTGCCCGGGATTTTTTCATAAGGAAAGGTTATAATGTTGACGCAGAGTTTCTGTATGCAGCCCAGAATCCAACCTTTTATTATTCCAGGGAGATAGCCGAACAGCTAATTGAAGCTTTCAGCCAGCATAAAATGGATGAACTATACCTGGTTTATACCCATTTGGAATCGGCTGTTAAGCAGATTCCCAAGGTCATAAAGCTTTTGCCTGTAGAACTATCTAATTTTGAGGATATACATCTGGATATAGAATATCGGGCGGATATGTTTTATCAGCCTTCTCCCAAAGCTGTTTTGGATCTATTGATCCCCAAATTCGTAATCGGCGTTATATACGGAGCTTTAATTCAGTCATTTGCCAGCGAACAGCAGGCCAGGATGCTAGCCATGGATACGGCTACAAAAAATGCGGATGATATGATTGCTGAATTGCAGATAAGATATAATCAGGCCAGGCAGGCTGTTATTACCAACGAGATTGCAGAAATTATGGGTGGAGTGGCCGCTCTTGATGAAAACCGGTAGCAAAAGGAGATGAAAACAAAGTGGATTTAAATAGGAAAGGGAAGGTAATACAGATTATCGGACCGGTTGTGGATATACAGTTTGAACCCAACAATATACCCGATATGTTCAATGCAATTAAGATTGTCGATGGGGAGCAGGTGGTATGGGCAGAGGTATCACAGCATATGGGTAACAGCATTGTGCGCTGCATAGCCCTCCAGGCAACCGATGGCCTGAAAAGAGGTTTGGATGCTTATGATACCGGTACACCTATCCGCATTCCGGTAGGAAATGAAGTCCTGGGAAGGGTATTAAATGTTTTGGGTGAGCCAATAGACGAAAAAGGTCCTGTTAAATCCTCGGATAGAGTGTCCATCCATCGGCCCGCACCTTCGCTGGAAGAACAGAGACCGGCTACCGATATTCTGGAAACGGGTATAAAGGTTATTGATTTGCTGGCGCCTTATCCAAAGGGAGGAAAGATCGGGTTGTTTGGCGGCGCCGGAGTGGGTAAAACCGTGTTAATTATGGAGCTTATTCATAACATCGTCACTAAACATGGCGGGGTATCCGTTTTTACCGGTGTAGGTGAACGCACTCGTGAAGGGCATGAGTTGGTGAGCGAAATGACCCATTCAGGGGTTCTGGATAAAACGGCTTTGGTATTCGGGCAGATGGACGAGCCGCCGGGTGCGAGGATGCGGGTAGCGTTGACGGGTTTGACAATAGCCGAATATTTCAGGGATCATGGAGGTCAAGATGTACTCCTGTTCATTGATAACATATTCCGCTTTATTCAGGCAGGTTCGGAGGTATCTGCTTTGTTGGGACGGATGCCTTCGGCGGTGGGATATCAGCCTACCTTAGCGGTGGAAGTTGGGGCGTTGCAGGAACGCATTGCTTCCACCAGAAATGGTTCGATAACATCGGTACAAGCGGTTTACGTGCCGGCAGATGATCTGACCGATCCAGCGCCGGCGACCATATTTGCCCATTTGGATGCCACTACGGTGTTATCCAGGCAGATTGCAGAGACCGGGATCTATCCGGCAATCGATCCCCTGGAATCGTCTTCCAGGATTCTGGATCCGATGATTATCGGTGAAAAGCATTATCGGGTTGCCCGTAAAGTCCAGGAAGTTCTGCAAAGGTATAAGGAACTGCAGGATATAATTGCCATATTGGGTATGGAGGAGCTCAATGAAGAGGATAGGCTGGCTGTTTACAGGGCGCGCAAAATTCAAAGATTTTTGTCCCAACCCTTCCATGTAGCGGCTGCCTATACCGGAATTGAGGGCAGATTTGTACCTATAGAGGAGACCATAGATGGATTTGGGGCAATTGTAGACGGTGAAGTGGACGACATTCCCGAGGCAGCCTTTTTTATGGCAGGAAATCTGACTGAGGTAATTGAAAAGGCGAAAAATATGCAAAAGTAGGGTGGTGCCTGTGGCAAGCGAGTTTTATCTTGAAGTGATAACTCCTGAAAGAACTTTTTTTCAGGGAAATGTTGAGATGATCATTGTAAACAGCCTGGATGGAGAACTGGGTATTATGAGAGGACATGTTCCTATGGTGGCATCAATTGCCATTGGTTCGCTCAAGATAAAGCAGAACGGCAAATGGCGCGAAGCTGCCATCAATGAAGGGTTTATGGAAGTACTTCCTGATCGGACTATTATTCTGTCCCATTCGGTGGAATGGCCGGAGGAGATAGATGCCAGACGTGCCCAGGCCGCTTTGGAACGGGCTCAGGAGCGGGTACGCCAGCGAAGAAGCATGAAGGAATACTACCAATCCAAAGCAGCCATGGCCCGGGCTATGTCAAGGTTGAAAGTTAAAAAGAGGTATAATATTGATTAGGGCGCCATATAAACCGGTCATGGAATGGGTACAAAGCTTGGTACCCGATGGGTGAATGATGTCAGCTGGTTAATACCCAAATTTTTAACTCTTTCAAGAGTGTTATCAAACTCAAACGCCAGATATTCGGGTCTATGGGCATCCGAACCCAGGGTTATAATCTTACCACCCAGCTGTATGTAGCGGCGGATGATATCCGGGTGGGGCATGGGCGATTTTGATGCATGCTGGCAGCCGGATGTATTTATCTCAAGCCCTTTCCCTTTGCTAACCAATACTCTAATTATATCATCCACCAGGCTGTTGCATAGCAGGTGATCCTTTTCGCCCGGCGGAAAGGGAGAATAGCGCTTTATATAATCCAGATGTCCCAAAACATCAAACTCATCGTATGATCTTATAAGGGACAAAATTTCCTGATAGTACAAATAGTAGCATTCTTCTTTGGTCCTGCCGGTATAATACTCTCCCAGACAGGGATCAACCCGGTTGACCAAATGTACCGAGGCAATTACAAAATCAAAGGGATAGGATTGAATGATATCGGTGCATTCTTCCAGAATATGGGGTTGAAGGCCGATTTCAATTCCCTTCTTAATATTTATGCTCCCTTTATACTTTTCTTTTATTTTCCCGAGATCTTCAAAATACCGATCCAACATTTTTACATCAAACGGAGGAATGGCCGTATTAGGCCAATCCATATCTATGTGGTCGGTAATAGCGATTTCTGCCAAACCAAGTTCAATAGCCCGTAAGCAAGCAGTTTCCATTGACATTTGACCGTCGGGTGAATATGTGGTATGAATATGGTAGTCAAACAACTTCTATCCCTGCTTTCAGTTTAATGTTCATAACATGTATTTTACTGTTTTTAAACGCCCCGGTCAATAACGCAATCATGGTATCGGCTTTGAAATTGTATTATGTATGGTTTTAGATTGTGCAGACAAAAAAGAAAGGAGATACGATTGATGACTCCAAGAGAAAGGTTTTTGAGGGTTTTAAACTTTGAAAGAGTGGAAGATCGGCTTCCGATGGTTGAATGGGCTGCCTGGTGGGATAAGACTGTTGAGCGTTGGAATGGAGAGGGTTTTCCTACAGGGCTGTCCCTGGAGGAATCTCTCAGGTACTTTGGTCTGGATCCCATGATTATGATTAACGGAAGTGCCATTTCTGACGAACTGCCAGGACCAGATGCTCATGGAGCACCGATAATACATGATGAGGAAACCTATGAAGAGATAAAAAGGTATCTGTACACCGATTCGATTATTGACAAAATAAAAGCCGTTGCTAAGGAACTAAAACAAAAGCATGACAGAGGCGAGATAATTATAAGGCTGTGGCTGGATGGATATTTCTGGTTTCCCAGAATTCTTTTCGGCATTGAGGGTCATCTGTATGCATTTTATGATCATCCCAAACTCATGCACAGAATAAACAATGATTTGACCGAGTTCAATATTCGTGTGGTGGAAGAGCTTTTCCCCATCCTTGTACCGGATATGGTGGGATTTGCAGAGGACATGTCATATAACCATGGGCCCATGCTATCGTATGGCATGTTTAACGAGTTTCTTACCCCCTATTATCGGAGATTAATTCCCCATATCAAAAAATACAATGTAAAGGTTTTGGTTGACAGCGACGGGGATATTACCAGAATGATACCCTGGATGTACGAAGCTGGTATAGAAGGAGTATATCCTTTGGAAAGACAGGCAGGAGTAGATGTTGTTAAGATCCGCACGGAATATCCCGATTTTCTCATGATGGGCGGATACGATAAGATGGTTATGTCCAAAGGAGAGAAGGAAATGCGTGCGGAATTCGACAGGCTATTGCCGGTTATGAAGTCGGGCGGATACGTTCCATCGGTAGATCATCAAACACCTCCCGAAGTTTCCCTGGAAAACTATAAGATATACATAAAGCTGTTTGGTGAGTATGCGGAAAAAGCCGCTAAATAAGCAGAAAAAAATAACAGTTTATCCCCGAGCAATTTCATTTATTACATTCCTTTTATATGTTGATTATGCAAGCAATATTAAATGTTTTCGAAAGGGTTAAATGTTTATTCCAAGCTGACAATACTGTAAAGGCTGCTGACGGTTCCGTGATCCTAAAATTATAAATACAGCAAAAATTAGAAAAAAATAGATAGCGACGATTGACTTGACAGAAAATTTATACTATAATAGACGTAATTTAACACTGCAATGCTTTAACAAGTTAATGTGATAAAGCCAAATCCGGAGGTTATATATGATTGGAAAATTGAAAGTATACTTACCGGGAGGCGTGCAGGATTATCTGCCTGATGAATGTTATAATAAGCGGAAGGTTGAAGATAAGATCCGTAAGTTCTTTTTTTTGAGCGGATATGACGAGGTTGAAACTCCCGTACTGGAATATTTTGATGTGTTTGCAGGGGTAAAGACATCCATAGATCAGGAGAGCATGTTCAAGCTCGTCGATCCTGAGGGCAGGATTCTGGTGTTGCGGCCCGACATAACCATGCCGATAGCGCGGATGGTGGGGACAAAGCTGAAAGATTGCACATTACCGCTTCGGCTCTCTTACCTGGGGAATGTATATCGATACGGCGAAATTCAAATATGCAAACAAAGGGAAGTTGCCCAGGCCGGATTAGAGCTTCTGGGGGTGGATAGTCCTGAAGCCGATGCGGAAGTTATCGCTATGGCCATTCAGATGTTTTTGGATCTGGGGCTCAAGGAGTTTCAAATCGATATAGGCCAGGTGGAATTCTTCAGGGAAATTATTAATGAAACAGGTATATCGGAGGAGAGTGTGGAAGACATCCGCCGACTAATAGATCAAAAGGACATGCTCTCCCTCGAGAGACTGCTTGGGGAACTGCCAATACCCGACGATACGAAGAATTTATTGTACACCCTGCCGCAGCTTTATGGGGACGGCAGCATATTGGATGAGGCTATGGAGATATCCCGCAATGCCGGGGCTCAAGCTGCAATAGAGAATATACATCAAGTATACCGCATATTAAAAGACTACGGTTTTAAGCGCTATATCAGCTTTGATCTGGGAATGGTTCAAAGCTTTGATTTTTACACTGGCATTATATTCAGGGGAATTACAAGAGGTTTGGGTTATCCCCTTTGTGGTGGAGGCCGATATGACATGCTTGTTTCAGAATTTGGCCATGATTTGCCTGCTACCGGTTTTGCCGTTGGTATTAAACGCTTGCTCATAGCGATGGAGCAACAGGGCTGTCTGGAGGAAATTCCACCAGTTGATATATTGATAACGTCCGCTGAAACGGATAGAGGTGAGGCGTATCGGTATATGCAGCAGTTGAAGAAGGAGGGCAAAAGGGTTGAAATGTTTCTTCCCTCGAAATCGGCTAAAGAGCCCGTTGTTTATGCCAGACAAAAGGGGATTCCTCAGCTAGTAAATATATGCGGTTCCGATATTGTCCAGTATAATGTAGATTGAATGGCTTTGTTAAAAAAATACAAAATAAAATAAACAGGAAGGGGACGTATCTTTGATAACCATTGCTCTTTCAAAGGGGCGGCTCTTTGAAGATTCGATAAGGATATTGACGGATGCCGGACTGGATTGTTCCGAATTGGAGCAGCCGTCCAGAAAGCTCATATTCTATACTCCGGATAATCGGGTGAGATTGGTGCTTGTCAAGCCCAGCGACGTTCCCACCTATGTGGAATACGGGATCGCAGATGCCGGAATAGTTGGAAAGGATATGTTGATGGAAGAAGGTCGATCCCTCTATGAGATGCTGGATTTGAAATACGGTTGGTGCAGGATGGTGGTGGCGGGTTTTCCAGAGAAAAAGGATACATGGATTACCCGTGCTCATACCCGGGTTGCTACAAAATATCCTAATATCGCAACAAACTATTTTGCTAACCGAGACAAAACGGTGGAGATTATAAAGCTGAACGGTTCGGTGGAGCTTGCCCCGTTAACCGGTTTATCGGATGTTATTATTGATATTGTGGAGAGCGGCAGGACCTTAAAGGAGAATGGTCTGGTAGTACTGGATGAAATATGTTCCATCAGCGCAAGGCTTGTGGTCAACCGTATAAGTCTTAAGACAAAAAATTCTGAAATTAAAGGCTTAATAGATAACATTCAAAGAATACTGGAGGATGGAGAAAAATGATAGCCGTTATTGACGGAAGGGGAAGAGATATAAGCTGGATTAAGAATAAGATAGACCGCCGATTCCAGCTGGACTCGGAAAAAGAAAGACAGCTGGTCAACAAGATTCTTGACGATGTCAAAAGCCGCGGCGATCAGGCGTTGATTGAGTATACCGACAAATTTGACGGTGTGTTATATGAAAGCCCCGATGAAATGGTTGTCAGTCGGGATGATATCCGGGAGGCCTATGAGGCTGTAGAATCGGGATATATTGATATTATAAGAAAAGCCAAGGACATGATTTGGCGGTTTCACACCAAGCAATTGGAAAACTCGTGGATGCTCTATGAGGACAACGGTGTAATCCTTGGTCAGCGGGTGCTTCCCATAGAACGGGTAGGGGTTTATGCGCCAGGCGGCAGGGCTGCCTATCCCTCATCGGTGCTTATGAACGTTATACCTGCAAAAGTTGCCGGTGTTCCGGATATTGTGTTGGCCAGCCCTCCCGACAGGGGTAAAAAGCTCAATCCCTATACGCTGGTTGCTGCCTGTGAAGCCGGGTGTGATAAGATATACAAAATTGGTGGTGCCCAGGCCATTGCTGCAATGGCATTTGGAACACCAACTGTACCCAAAGTTGACAAGATTGTGGGACCGGGGAACATATATGTTACCCTGGCCAAAAAGGAAGTATACGGCTTTGTGGATATCGATATGACAGCCGGGCCCAGCGAAATCATGGTGCTGGCCGATTCATGTGCCAATCCTGCTTTTGTGGCTGCTGACTTGATGTCGCAGGCCGAACACGATCCTTTGGCTTCGGCAGTGCTGGTAACCGACTCCTTTGATCTGGTCTCAGACGTACTGGAGGAGATACGAAAGCAGATTCAGACCCTGTCTACAAGGAGTACCATCGAGGAAGCCTTAAATAATTACGGTGCCCTGATAGTGGTTGATTCCATTGAAAAAGCTGTGGATATAGCCAATTATTTCTCGCCAGAACACCTGGAGCTTGCGGTTCAAAACCCCTTTGAAATAGTGGGTAGAATAAAGAATGCTGGCTCAATATTTCTGGGGCACTATACTCCCGAACCGGTGGGCGACTATATGGCGGGACCGAATCACGTACTGCCTACCGGCGGAACCGCTCGATTCTTTTCACCTTTGGGCGTCTACGATTTCATAAAAAGATCAAATGTGATCTTTTATACCGAAAAAGCTCTTAAGGCCATAGGGAAAGAAATTGTTGAATTTGCCAATAAAGAGGGGCTTACCGCCCATGCCAATTCCGTAAAGGTGAGGTTTTAAACATGAATGATTATTTGCGCAGCGATCTCAAAGACTTAAAACCATACAGGGCAAATGTGGCGCCGTACCGAATCAAGATGGATGCCAACGAAAGCCCCTTTGATATGCCTGATAGGGTAAGAAAACAGCTGGCAGAAGAGTTGTTGGCAGGCAGTGGTTTGAACCTGTATCCGGATTCGGATGCAACAGGCCTGAGAAAAAGCATATCTGAATACTGTAATGTGCATCCCGATGAAATTATCGTCGGTGCCGGTTCCGATGAACTCATCCAGGTGATAATAAATGCTTTGGTTGACAGGGGCGAAGCGGTTTTATATCCAAGTCCGTCCTTCGGCATGTACGGCATATTTACCCGCATAGCCGGTGGAATCCCACTCGAGGTAGCGCTGAAAGAAGACTTTTGCTATGACGTGGATGGATTTTATAAAGCTATAGAGCTATATAAGCCAAAGCTGATATTCATCTGTTCTCCCAACAATCCGACCGGCAATATTTTGGAGTTGAACAAGCTGGAAGAACTGACAAAAAATTTCAGCGGAGTTGTGGCTGTAGATGAGGCATATGGCGAGTTCTGTGAGTATTCAGCCGTTGAACTGATTGAACAATGTCCCAACATTGTGGTATTAAAGACATTTTCAAAGGCTATGGGGCTTGCCGGGCTCAGAGTTGGGTATTTAATTGCCAACAAAGGGCTGGTTGACCAGATTAACGCGGTAAAACCTCCCTATAATGTCAGCAGCTTCTCCCAGAGGGCAGCACAGCTGGTGCTGGAAAACATGGATATTATTCGAGACAGGATATCCAAAATCATAAATGAGCGGGAAAGGCTGTACACTGAATTGAACTCCGTGGGCGGCGTGCATGTCTACCCCTCCAAAGCTAACTTCTTATTGATCAGGGTTAACGACGCTGATGAAATCTATGAAAAACTCACGGAAGAGGGGATCCTGGTACGCAATTTTCCCGGTAACCAGTTGCTGAAAGACTGTTTGCGCATTACGGTAGGGACTTCTGAAGACAACGATATATTTCTTAAGACGCTGAAGCAAATACTCCCGTCAATCCGATGATTCAAGTACGGGAAAGATATAAACAAGGGGTTTTATGGTGTTGGTAATATTACGTTTGGAAATCATGGCAGATATGATATAATAAATATGACCTATTAGAGTTGTATAGCATTATGAAAGGGGAGTAGCCATGTTTTTTGCAATAGGGAGGATAACAAAAATTGTCCATGAGCTGAAATCCTATATTTATCAGGACGGGGTTAAAGTTGAGAACTTTAGGATGAAAGAAGGAAAATTCAAGGATATTCAAGAAGTGGATGCATCGCCGGCACCGTGGAACGAATTTGCCACCGGAATGCGATGGGGCGGATATGATTGTCATGCCTGGTTTCGTACCGATGTAACTATTCCGGAAGATATGGATGGTAAGACGGTGGCTTTGCTCGTTCATACCGGCCGGGATGGATGGGATGCAACCAATCCCCAGTTTATAGCTTATGTAAATGGCGTTTTAATGCAGGGCTTGGATCGCAATCACCAGGAAGTGGTATTAAGCCATTCGGCTAAAGCAGGGGAGCAATATCGGATCGATCTTCACGCTTATAGCGGAATGGGCCATTCGAAAGTGGATCTGTTTGTAGAGATGGCGGTGGTCGATACTAAGATACGGAAGCTCTATTACGATATATATGTGCCCCTGCAGGTTGCTGAAAAGCTTCCGGAAGACGATAAAAGGCGGATTGATATATTGTTGGCGCTGACTGAAGCTGTTAATTTGCTGGATCTCCGCAAACCCTTATCTTCAATGTTCTATAATTCCCTTGAGGAAGCGGAAGAGTACCTGGAAAAGGAATTTTATAACAAGATATGCGGGCCTCAGGAAGCCGAAGCTACCTGTGTTGGCCATACCCATATAGATGTGGCCTGGCTATGGACCCTGGCTCAGACCCGGGAAAAAGTGGCCAGGAGTTTTTCCACCGTTTTAAGGCTTATGGAGGAATATCCCGAATACATATTCATGTCCAGTCAACCGCAGCTTTACAAGTTTTTAAAGGAGGATTATCCGGAAGTATACCAGCAGGTAAAGAATAGGATAAAGGAAGGGCGTTGGGAAGCTGACGGCGCTATGTGGGTAGAGGCGGATTGTAATTTATCGTCAGGAGAATCCCTGGTACGGCAGATCCTGTTTGGAACAAGATTTTTCAAGGAAGAATTCGGGGTTGAGAATCGCATTCTGTGGCTTCCGGATGTGTTCGGATATAGTGCTGCCTTGCCTCAGATTCTGAAAAAATCCGATATAGATTATTTCATGACCACAAAGATAAACTGGAATCAATTCAATAAATTGCCTTACGATACATTCATGTGGAAGGGCTTGGATGGAACGGAGATCCTGACCCATTTCATCACAACCCGGGATTATGAGCCCGTTCCCAAATCCCATTTTACCACCTATAACGGCTACCTAAACCCTTCCCAAGTCATGGGTGCCTGGCAGAGATACCAGCAGAAGGCAATTAATAATGACGTGCTTATATCCTTCGGTTATGGAGATGGAGGAGGCGGCCCCACCAGGGATATGCTGGAGAACGGCAGGCGAATGAGCCGGGGGATACCGGGCTGTCCTAAGGTTAAGATGGGAACGGCAGGGGACTATTTTAGAAAGTTGGAAGAGACCGTAAAGGATTCCAAATACTTACCCAAATGGGTTGGGGAATTGTATCTGGAATATCACAGGGGTACCTATACTTCCATGGCAAGAAATAAGCGCTATAACAGGAAGAGCGAATTTCTCTATCAGGATGCGGAGTTCCTGTCTTCACTGGCCATGCTATTGGGGCATGAATATCCTCAAAGCCTTATCAATCAGGGTTGGGAGACCATATTGCTCAACCAATTCCACGATATAATACCTGGCTCCTCAATTTGGGAGGTTTATGAGGATTCCAGAAAGCAGTATGAGGAGATAATAGGTGTTGGCACTGAATTGGCTAACAAAGCAGCAGAAGGAATCGGGGCTCAGATCGATCTAAAGGATCGCTCGGTGGTGGTATACAATACATTGGCCTTTACCAGAGATGATGTGGTAAGCTTTGAAGTACCAGCCGATGTACAGCATCCATGCATTGTGGATGATCGGGGCCAGACGCTGCCATGTCAGGTGGTAGACAGGGATGGTAAGAGGTATGCCATTTTCTTTGCCCAAGGTTTGCCTTCCAAGGGATATAAGGCGTATACCCTACTAGACCGAAAAGTTGACTGGGATACATCTATGAAAGTCAGTCCGACCTATTTGGAAAATGAATATTTCTCTATTGAAATTGACGATAGGGGAACCTTTACTTCCATATTTGATAAAGTCAATATGCGCGAAGTTTTACAGGCCGGGCAACGGGGCAATCAAATCCAGGCGTTTGAAGACAAGCCCATGAATCATGACAACTGGGATATCGATGTGTACTACCAGGAGAAGATGTGGGAAGTGGATGAGGTACAAAAAATTGAAGTTATCGAAAACGGCCCGGTCAGAAGCGGTGTAAGGGTTTATAAGAAATTCATGGATTCTGCCATAGTCCAAAATATTTACATATATAAGGATATTCCGAGAATAGACTTTGATACCTATGTAGACTGGAAAGAGAATGATGTGGTTCTTAAAGCGGCTTTCCCGGTAGACGTCCATTCGGATAAGGCGACTTACGATATCCAGTTTGGGAACGTGGAAAGGCCTGCCCATTGGAATACCTCCTGGGATTTGGCCCGATTTGAAGTGTGTGCCCATAAATGGGCGGATGTATCGGAAGAAGGTTTTGGTGTAAGCCTCCTTAACGACTGTAAATACGGGCACGATATCAAGGACGGAGTTATGAGGATTACCCTTTTGAAGTCAGGGAAGTATCCGAATCCTAAGGCTGATCGGGAGAAACACAGGTTCGTATACTCTCTTTATCCCCACAGCGGAGACTGGAGGGACGGCAATACCGTCAAGATGGGCTATCAGTTAAATGTACCTGTATATCCAAGGGTGGAGGAAGCGCATAAGGGTACGCTGCCTCCTGCATTGTCCATGATAGCCGTTGACTGCGATAATGTGATTATAGAGACCGTCAAAAAGGCGGAGGACAGCAATGACTTGATTATAAGGATGTATGAATGCTACAACAAACGTACCAATGTAAAGGTTACCTTCTTTAAGCCGCTGTTGAAAGTGGTTGAATGTAACCTGATGGAGAAGGAGTTGCAGCCGGTAGACGTGGAGGGTAACGCTTTCTCCTTCCAGATTAAGCCGTACGAAATAAAGACTTTCAAGCTGACGGTAAAGTAGAGATTTAGGCGGGGAAAGGGGCATGATTTTTCAGCCCCTTTCTCAAAATATGAATGCCTGGTGTTAAAGGCTAAAAGGTCAGTCCGCAAAGACGGATGCTGAGGGGGAAATAACATGAATATAAGGACGGGGAAATTCAGCAGGGTATCCAACGAAACCAGGATTGAAGCAGAGGTAACCCTGGAAGGCAGCGGCGTTTCACAGATTGATACCGGAATCGGTTTTTTCGATCATATGCTTGAGCTATTCACTATGCACGGTGGTTTTGACATCAATCTATCCTGCAGAGGAGATCTTGAGGTGGACGGCCACCATACCGTTGAGGATGCGGGTATTGTCCTGGGGAAGGCATTTGACATAGCTCTTGGTGAACGAAGGGGTATAGCCCGATACGGCACATTCTTTGTGCCCATGGATGAATCCCTGGCTATGGCAAGTATCGATATAGGAGGGCGCCCCTATCTTTATTATCAAACTCCCGAGCTTAACGAAAAAGTGGGACAATTCGACACCCAATTGGCCGAGGAATTTTTTAGAGCTTTTGCCTATAGCTGCGGGATTGGGTTGCATGTGCGGGTTTTATACGGGCGAAACACCCATCATATGCTGGAGGCCGTCTTTAAAGCCTTTGGAAGGGCTTTGAAGCAGGCGGCAGCCATTGTGGAGGATACGGGACGAATTCCCTCTACCAAAGGCATTATGGATTAAAGCCAGCTTATATTGCAATGGAAGATGCATTGTTTTATCAGACGGATTGTATCACAGGCACTAGTACTTTTTCTGGAGGTCAAAAAGCTATGAGGATTTATCCAGCCATCGATATCAGGGGAGGCAAATGTGTACGCCTTGTCCAAGGCAGCGCCCATCAGCAGACGGTATACAGCAACAATCCTGTGGAAGTTGCCGTTGAATGGGAATCTCAGGGGGCAAGATACATACATGTGGTTGACCTTGACGGAGCATTCCGGGGCAAAAGTGAAAATGAAAGCATAATACGGGAAATTATAAAGACAGTCAATATACCGATACAGCTTGGCGGGGGTATACGGGATATGCAAAGGATCTCGTATCTGCTGGATGAGCTGGGAGTCAGCAGGGTCATATTGGGTACGATGGCAATTGAAGAACCATATATGGTCGAAGCTGCGGTGAAAAAATACGGCAATAGAATAGCAGTAGGCATAGATGCCCGGGAGGGCAAGGTGGCAGTAAAAGGCTGGACTGAGGAATACGGTATTTCTCCTGTGGAACTGGGGAAAAGGGTGAGGGACATGGGAGTGGAGACGATAATTTACACGGATATATTAAAGGACGGCATGCTGGATGGCCCCAATATCTCCACGACCCAAGAGATGGTTCTGAATACCGGGTTAAATGTTATTGCATCGGGGGGAATCAGCCGGTTGGATCACATCGGGGAATTAAAAGCCGCCGGCGTTTCCGGTGTCATAATTGGGAAGGCATTATATACCGGTATGATTAAGCTTAAGGATGCAATAGAATTTGAGGACCGATAACTGATAATTACCATTGGTATAAGTTGATTCGGATGAGGGGAAATGAGAATGAAGATAATAGATGAAGTTGTATTCAATAGCGATGGGCTGGTGCCGGCCATCATACAGGATGTTGAAAACGGACAGGTGCTGATGCTGGGCTATATGAATCGAGAAGCCTTGGAAAAAAGCCTTGAAACTGGTATAACCCATTTTTGGAGCAGAAGCAGACAAAAGATATGGATGAAAGGCGAGACATCAGGGCATATCCAGGAGATACAGGAAATAGCTATAGACTGTGACAGTGATGCTCTGCTGTTTAGAGTTAAGCAGGTAAAAGCCGCCTGTCACAACGGCTACAGATCTTGCTTTTATCGGAGTTTTTCAAAGAAAGGTGAGCCTTTGAAGGCAGTGCAGGAAAGGGTGTTTGAGCCTGAGCAAGTATACAGCGACACCACCGGCACAAAAACAAATGAATATGATATAATAAATAATATAGGGACATTACTACAGGTATTATACCAAGTCATTGAGTCAAGAAAATGCCATCCAAAGGAAGGTTCGTATACATGCTATCTTTTTCAAAAAGGTCTTGATAAGATCCTCAAAAAAATCGGTGAAGAGTCTTCGGAAGTGATAATAGCGGCAAAAAACCGGGTCAATGATGAAGTAATATATGAGGTAAGCGATCTTTTGTACCATATTCTTGTACTATTGGTTGAACAGGGTATATCATTGGATGATATACATGATGAGCTGAGGAGGCGCAGATGAAATTAACTGTAATACAAAGATATGCCTTCCATGCAGGATGTATAAAAAGATAATCGTAGATTTTCAGAGAAATATTAAGATAATTGGGTTATATTCTTTATAATTCTTTTTGACTTGTAGCTCAATGTAATATATACTAATATTTGTCTCTGAGGCATAACCAATAAGAGACGAGGAGGCCCGGTAGTTCAGTTGGTTAGAACGCTAGCCTGTCACGCTAGAGGCCGAGGGTTCAAGTCCCTTCCGGGTCGCCATTTTTAGGCCTCGGTAGCTCAGTCGGTAGAGCAGCGGACTGAAAATCCGCGTGTCGGTGGTTCGATTCCGCCCCGAGGCACCAATACCGGTATATTGGGAAGAGGCCAACATAAATTCTGAAAAGTGAATACATGCGGGAGTGGCTCAGTGGTAGAGCGTCGCCTTGCCAAGGCGAATGTCGCGGGTTCGAGTCCCGTCTCCCGCTCCAGATGTGGCGCCATAGCCAAGTGGTAAGGCAGAGGTCTGCAAAACCTTTATTCCCCAGTTCGAATCTGGGTGGCGCCTCCATTTTATTTTGCCGGAGTGGCGGAACAGGCAGACGCACAGGACTTAAAATCCTGCGGTTTTTCGGAAAACCGTACCGGTTCGATTCCGGTCTCCGGCACCACAACTAAAGCCCTTACAAATCAACCTTTGTAGGGGTTTTTGCTTGTTGGCTATTACCACTTCTAGCCATTTTATTATTAATCCATGCCTTTTATGAAACCTTGCAAAGGATATCTGTTATACCATCATAAATAATTGACAGCCAATCTTTTAAATTTTTCTGTTTCAGGGCATTGAAATTTGATCTGCTATAATTTAAACTTATGATGTGCGTGATATTATCAGCCCAATGATCCATGGTGATTTCATTACAATGGGTAATTCATGAAAGCAAATGAGTCTTATGGATACCCTTTCTTTTTACCCCTTTTTGCCTGCAAATATTATATGTTAACACCGTGAATGGAGAGTATCAATGTTCATTCGGCTATCGAAAAGTTTAAGGGGGGCAGAGTGCTATGATTGAACGTTTACGTTTTTATGACAAAAGGGATTGGTTCCTAAAGAAGCGTTTCGGCTTGTTCATCCACTGGGGACTTTACAGCATTCCGGCCTGGCATGAGCAAATCCTTTGGCGCGGACGAATGTCACGCAAGGACTATGAGCAATTGATCCATAAGTTTAACCCAGCGCTCTTCGATCCGGACCAATGGCTGGAATTAGCAAAAAGCGTCGGAATGGAGTATATCTGCTTTACCGCGAAACATCACGACGGTTTTTGCATGTTTGATACAAAATACACCGATTACAATATTATGAACACACCCTATGGCAAAGACATTCTAAGAATGCTGGCTGATGCCTGTCAACGCCACAACATGGTGATGGGGGTATACTATTCAATCGTTGATTGGCATCATCCCAATTACCCGAATCAGGGACGACATCACGAAATGTTTGGGCCAAGGGAAGGTGATGAGCCGAATCTGAAGGAATATTTCCGTTATATGGAGAATCAGGTGGTGGAGCTTTGTACCAATTATGGAGAGATCGGACAGTTTTTCTGGGATTTGAACGTCTGCGAATACAATAATACTGCCTTTAATGACCATCTGCGCAGTCTGCAACCTGGCATGGTTATTAATGACCGCGGGCCTGACAACTGGGATTTTACAACACCTGAGCGCCAGGTCCCCGAGGGCGGCGAATTTCAAACACTGACTGAGGCTGTACAATCCGTGGGAAGGGAGAGCTGGGGCCATAAAATTGACGAGGATTATTACAGCCATAAATACCTGATGCGAGCGATCGACCAGGTGCTGGCCATGGGCGGCAACTACATGCTGAATGTAGGGCCTAAAGCCGATGGTACGTTGGATGAGCGTGACATCCGTACCCTTAAGCGGATTGGCGATTGGTATAACCGGGTAAAAGAGGCGTTTGAGGATGCGATTCCGGCAACTTCCATGATAACCGATAATATTGTTACACCAATGAGGGATCCCATGCTTCTCACCCGCCGGGGAAATACAATCTATGTTCATCTTTATAAAGATGCCGAAGCCGACGGTATTGTGGTCAAACCTTTTGATAAACTCCCCCTGAAAGCAACATTACTTAATAACGGACAAGAACTGGAAACCTGTGTTAATATGCCCCCGACCCTGCACAGGGAGGGCAGGGAATATCTAAGGATTAGAAACTTGCCGGTTAACGAGATCACCGACGAGGTGCTGATTATAAAGCTGGAATTTGACGATGTTCTCTGCGAGTGATGCCAGCTTCAGACATGTAAATGGACGATATTTCAAATCAGTTAAAGACTTAATATGTATGAATAATAATATAACGACACAGATTTGGAGGAATTAATGTGGAAAAACCTGTACTGGTAGTTATGGCTGCTGGGATGGGCAGCCGTTACAAAGGATTGAAGCAGATTGATCCTGTTGGAAAAAACGGCGAAGTAATAATTGATTTCTCACTGTACGATGCTCTCAGAGCAGGCTTTCAAAAGGTTATATTCATTATAAAAGAGGAAATGGAGGACAAGTTTCGCCGGATCATAGGGGATAAGGTCTCCAGGTTTATGGAGGTTGAATATGCTTATCAACGGCTGGACGATCTGCCGGAAGGCTATTCCGTGCCTGAAGGCAGGGTCAAACCGTGGGGAACTGCCCATGCGGTATTGTCCTGCCGGCATATAATCAAAGGGATTTCCTTTGCAGTAATAAATGCCGACGATTTTTACGGCAGAACTGCATATAAACTGATATATGATTATCTGCTTAATACCAGAGACGATGAAAAATATCGTTATGCCATGATAGGATACTCACTGACCAATACAATGACAGAGCACGGCCATGTGGCCAGAGGTGTTTGCATGGTGGATGAAGAGGGGTATCTGAAGGAAATAAATGAAAGAACGCGTATAGAAAAGAGGAATGGACAACCCCATTATACGGAAGACGGTAAGCATTGGATACCACTACCGGAAAACAGTGTTGTTTCGATGAATTTTTGGGGATTTACACCCAGTTTCCTGCTGGAGCTGGAACAAAAATTCCCGATTTTTCTTAAAAGAGCCCTTCGCGAAAACCCTTTAAACGAAGAATACTTTCTCCCAAGCGTAGTGGACTCGCTGTTAAAAGAAGGTAAGGCAAGTGTTAAGGTTCTGCATACGCCGGATAAATGGTACGGCATAACTTATCGTGAAGATAAACCTTCGGTGACCGCAGCTTTGACGAAAATGCAGGAAGCCGGGCTATATCCGCAAAAATTATGGGAGGGTGAGTCATGGAAACTTTGAATAAGGATATCATAATTGAGGTTGCTGATGCATTTCAGTTGGAAGGCAGGGTACTGAACGCCAAGCCATATGGTTCAGGGCATATCAATGATACGTTTGCCGTAGAGTGTGAAAGGAAAGATGGTAGCATTAAACGCTATATTCTTCAAAGGATCAATACAAATGTATTTAAGAATCCGGTTCAGGTGATGGAGAACATAGTAGGTGTGACCAATTACTTGGGGAAGCTGATTGAGAAGTTGGGCGGAGATCCCATGCGTGAAACCCTCACGGTTATTCCGACACGGGATAATAAGAGCTTTTATGTGGATAATCAGGGAGGTTACTGGAGAAGCTTCCACTTTATAGAGGATACCATTACTTATGATCAGGTGAGGAGCAAGGAAGATTTTTATAACTCTGCTCGGGCTTTTGGCAAATTTCAGATGTTGCTATCGGATTATCCTGCGGAAACTCTGCATGAGACCATACCGAACTTTCACAATACTGTAGATCGCTTTGCAAAATTCGTGGAAGCTGTGGAGAAGGATATTTGCGGGCGGGTCAAATATGTCTCCAGCGAAATTGCCTTTGTTATGGAGCGGGAGAGGGACACCTATAAGCTGATCGATTTGCTGAATGAGGAAAAGCTGCCCTTGAGGGTTACTCATAACGATACCAAGCTGAACAATGTGTTGATAGACAAAAAAACGGGAGAAGGCATCTGTGTTATAGATTTGGATACGGTTATGCCCGGCACATCCTTGTATGACTATGGGGATTCAATTCGTTTTGGCGCTACCTATGCGGCAGAAGACGAGCCTGATCTTTCAAAAGTTAATTTTGATCTGGAACTGTTTGAAGTTTACACAAAGGGCTGGCTGGAGGTAGCCGGTGATGTGCTGACCCCGTATGAAATAGAGAATTTGCCCATGGGAGCCAAATTGATGACCCTGGAGTCCGGCATCAGGTTTCTCACCGATTATCTGTCCGGCGATACATATTTTAAGGTTCACAGGGAAGGACATAACCTGGATCGGTGCCGTACCCAGTTAAAATTGGTGTCCGACATGGAAGCCTGTTGGGGTGAAATGAGGAGAATAGTGCAAAAATATTCAAAAAAACAGGTTCAAAGGAACTCCATGTGACAGCTCTTTTCTAAACGAAGAGAATTTCTTTCATACACAGGAATTTGAAGGTAATAATTGGAATTTCAAACGCTTTAACCCCGGGCATTTTCAATTGATAGAAAACGCATTCAAGATTTGATGGATTTGGGGATCGAGGCAGATCTGATACTATGGCATCCGTATGATCGCTGGGGATTTAGCAGGATGACCAAGGAAGAGGACGATTTATATTTAAGTTACGTGATTGCCCGTTTCGCAGCCTATAGAAATGTATGGTGGTCACTGGCCAACGAATATGATTTACTTCGAAATAAAACTCTAAAGGATTAGGAACGGTTTACTTCGATAATTTGTGAAAAAGATCCTTATAATCATTTGAGATCTATACATAACTGTAGAGCACCTTATGATTTTTCCAGACCCTGGGTTACCCATTGTAGCGTTCAAAGAGTTGATGTATATAGAACTACCGAGAATGTGAATCAGCTCAGGATTCGATTTAAAAAACCGGTTATTTTTGATGAGTTTGGTTATGAAGGGGATATTGAATGGGGATGGGGAAACATAACAGGACAAGAGGTAGTAAGGCGTTTTTGGGAAGCTATCTGCCGCGGCGGCTATGCAACCCATGGGGAAACTTTTGTTAATCCTGAGAATGTGTTATGGTGGAGCCATGGTGGTACACTTCATGGAGAGAGCGGTGAGAGGTTAAAGTTTTTGTATAAGATTTTATGTGAGACGCCGGGACATGGCTTAAAACTATATAGATTATACTGGGATGATGTCGCTGCCGTACCGGATGAGCCGTGGAACAGAGGTGAGTATTATCTGATATATTATGGCTTTAATCGTCCCAGTTTTAGGAGCTTTTATTTTGATGATACAACGGAATACAGAGTAGAAATTATCGATACGTGGAATATGACCATTACCGATGCAGGGATTTATAAGGGGAGATTTACCATTCAACTTCCCAAAAGACAGTATATGGCAATAAGATTGAAAAAGATATGAATGATATGATGAGAAATAAAAATATAATTAAGAGCACGTAACGATCTACCTTGCACCACGATAGGTAACTTATTATCCGGCCGTGATCTTTCGACCACGACCGAACAGTTCATTACCTAGCGTGATGGGTCGTTCGACTATACAGGATACCTGTACGACCCTATGCAACCTCTCGGCTGCATAGAATCGTTAGTCAACTAAGCAGTTCACCTGCGGCACCCTGTATAATCTTAGCTCGACCCTGCATAGCAGGTTGGAATCCCATTGCAATCGAAATATTTATTAACAATATTCAACTGCAATAGAACTTTTCCCCACCATGCAGGATCTTCCCTCCGACTGCATACAAGCCTCATCGGACCTGTATGCAATCTTTGGCCGACCCATATACACCCTGTAGGAGCGTATATGAGTCTGGGCTCAACCGTTACGTGCCCTTTCGCTATTTATATTAACCAGCTCAGATTGATTTTATTCTGGTAATAAGAGGTTATTTGTTTCATTTGAGAAAAGCCGGTGCCATATTTGTTTTTCGATGTATTGAAAAAAAAGAACACTGCCGGTTCACGATGTTATATATTCCATCGTTACCATATAAATATCAGTGTTTTTTGCTCTCATCTTCATATAATATGAACAAAAAGCAAAGGAGTATATATTGAAAATGGGTAACGAAGCTGGAATATTCAATGCCGAGGAATATATAACAAAACTTCCCATGCGCCGTTGGAATCAAAAGACCAGCAGTTGGGAGATCGATTATGCCGATTATCTTGAAGTTAAGTGGAGGATGGTGTGGTTTCGTAACGAGAACAGAGAAAACACAAGGACCTCCATACGGGATAAAATCATCGATACCAAGAGCAGGTTTGCTTACTATGAACTTGAGATCGTTGACAGCAAAGGAAACGTTGAAATAGGCGTTGGTTCCGAGACCGGGGATGATTTTGAGGACTATATAGAAAAAGCATATACCAAGGCTTACGGAAGGGCATTAGCGGCCTTGGGATATGGTACGCAATTTGCGCCCGAGTTGGAGGAAGGCGAGAATGTTATGGACAGCCCCGTTGAAAGTCAAAAGGGAAAAGCAGAAGCTGTGACCAGCGAGAGACCGATTACCGAAGCCCAGCGAAGGGCAATATATGCGATTTATAATGCCCTTGGATATTCGGAAGCTCAAATGAGAGAAATAATACAAAACAGATACAACAAAAGCGAAAGCAAATCGTTGACCAGGCGGGAAGCCTCCGATCTTATCGATTATCTGAACAGTATAAAAAATGAAAATATAACCCATTAAAAACAGCTCAGCTATTATTTTCTTGACTCCACCCCTGTCGGTAATATAAAATGGATTTATACTAAAACACAGGGGTGGATAATATATGGCGCAGATCATACCTTTTAAAGGATTGCGGTATAGCGAGGCCAAGGTAGGAGATCTATCAAAGGTAATGACCCCACCGTATGACATCATTTCGCAGACCGAACAGGAACAGTACTACAATATGCATGATTATAACATAATCCGTCTGGAATTGGGCAAGGAAGAGCCGGGAGACAATGAATACAACAACAAATATATCCGGGCCAGCCAATACCTGAACAGCTGGATAGAACAGCAGGTCCTGATAAAAGAGAGCCAACCCTCATTATATATCTATCAGCAAAAATTCAGGCTTTCCGATGGAACTGAATACACAAGAACCGGTTTTGTCGGCCTGGTAAGGTTGGAGGAGTTTTCTAAGGGTATTATACTGCCGCATGAAAATACCCTGTCCAAACCCAAGGCTGATAGGCTGCAGCTTATGCGGGCATGTGGTGCTAACTTCAGCCAGATATTCTGCCTTTACGATGATCCGGAAAAAGGAGTTCCCGAGCTTCTAAATCAGCATATATCAGCCAATGCGCCCGATATACAGGTTGAGGCTATTGAGGGAATTACAGAAAGGCTTTGGGTGATGTCCGATCCGGTTATAATTACTGAAATTCAGGAAAGCATGGCACAAAAAAAGCTATATATCGCCGATGGTCACCATCGGTATGAGACTGCCCTTACATACCGGAATGAACAAATTGAGAAGAACCCTCATCATACCGGGAATGAGCCCTATAATTATGTGATGATGATGATGGTGGAGATGGATGATCCTGGCCTGCTTATACTTCCCACACACCGCATTATTTGCGGCATAAAAGATATAGAGAGTAAGGAGTTTCTGAGAAGAGCCGGCAAATATTTCCATATAGAGGAATATGATTTTTGTGGTACAGGTCGGATGGAAAGATCGGAGGAGATCGATGCAGTATTAAAGAAAAAGGGGCTCCACAGCTTTATCTATTATGATGGAGGTTATAAAAGCTTTTTCGTATTATCATTGATGGATCCGGATATAATGAAGGAGCGGCTCCCCGATCATGATGAATCTTACAGATCCCTCGATGTATGCATTCTTCACACTCTGCTGATTGAGCCCATCTTGGGGATAGGCAAGGAACAGCTGGCAAGCCAGGATTTTGTCAGGTACACTCATGATATAAGTGAAGGAGTGGGGATGGTAGAGGATGGAATATGTCAGATGGCATTTTTTATGAACCCGACAACGGTAAAGCAGGTAAAGGATGTTTCTTTGGCCGGTGAAAAGATGCCCCAGAAATCAACCTATTTTTACCCCAAACTGCTTACCGGTTTGGTATTGAATAAGATGGATTGATTATTGAGCCTGTTTACAAGCAGTTTTTTGGAATTAAAATGACAACATAACAGTATAACCCTGTAGGCTTATACAGCAGGATACCTCTGGGATCCTGCTGTTTTTGTTTTATCTGCCGAATATTTGATCTTCTTTTGTGTATTCTATATTTAAGGGTACCGGTAAGGAAGCCGGTTGTCGCAATAAAATTCTATAAATCTCGGAATATTTTGTGAGAGGTTATTTTTATGGGATATACAAAAAATCCAAAGAATATTGAAGCAATGCAAAAGAATAGAAATGAGCAGTTAAAAAGCGAGGAAAGAGTGGATCTAACCCTCGAAAAAAGCGTAAGCAAGAATCTGGAGAAGTTTAAAGCTTTTTTGGGGGAAAGCAGCGATGCTGTCTTTAGGGAATTCAGTTTAGGTATGCAGGGGATACCCTGCGCTGCCGTATTCATAGACGGCCTGGTAGATGAAATGGTTATAAACGAGCAGATTCTAAAACCTATGATGTATCAGATAGCCATTCTTGAAAACACTCTCCAAAAGCCGATAGAGCCGGGTAAAGCCTTTGAGTATGTCAAGATGCGTGTCCTGGCTGTGGGAGATATTAAAGAGGCCGAAACGCTGGACGAGGCTTTTATATTGATTATGTCCGGTGAAGTCGGGATAATGATAGAAGGCTTTGAAAAAATACTGATTGCGAGTGCCCGGGGCTGGCCGCAGAGAAGTATAGAGGAGCCTCCGTCAGAAATCGTAATTCGAGGTCCAAGGGAGGGGTTTACCGAAACCCTGCGCTCAAATACAGCATTATTGAGGAGAAAAATCAAGGACCCGAATTTTGTGATCAAGAACATTCAGATAGGCCGCCGGGGGAAGACGGACGTAGCGTATGCCTATATAAAGGGAATAGCCAATCAGAAACTGGTGGAAGAGGTGGAACGCCGTCTAAATCAAATAGATGTGGATATTTTCCTGGACAGCAGCCAAATAGAACATCATGTTCAGGACAGGTATATGACAATTTTCCCCCAGATAGAGGTCAGCGAACGGCCTGACAGGACAGCAGCAAGCCTGGCAGAAGGACGCGTAGCCATATTGATGGACAACAGCCCCTATGCCCTGATTGTTCCGGCTACGTTTTACCAGTTTTTTCAGAGTTCTGAAGACTACTATGAGCGTTGGCCATTAGCATCGATTATCAGAATTTTGCGGTGGATAGGAGCTTTTCTCGCCTCTCTTACCCCCGGGCTGTACGTATCAATCGTATCCTTTCATCCCGGCTTTATTCCAACCAGCCTGGCAATTTCCATAGCAGCCACCCGGGCCACCGTACCCTTCCCCGCCTTTCTTGAGGCTTTGCTCATGGAATTGACTTTTGAGCTTCTCAGGGAAGCGGGTGCCAGGCTGCCCAGGGCTATCGGCCAAACAATAGGAATTGTAGGCGGCCTGATAATCGGTGATGCAGCAGTTAGAGCAGGGATCACCAGCCCGATTATGGTCATTGTGGTGGCCATAACGGCCATTGCTTCATTTATAATTCCATCGTATAATGCTGCCCTGGGCATAAGGCTGTTGCGTTTTCCGTTTATAATTCTGGCGGCAATTTTTGGTATATATGGTGTCATACTGGGTTTCATATTTTTAAACGTACATCTGGTGAGCCTAAAAAGCTATGGTGTCAGCTTTATGACCCCACAGGCACCCATAAGATATCAAGACTGGAAAGACTTTTTAATCCGTCTTCCCAGCCAAATGGCCATGCGGAGGCCAACCAGCACATATCCGGTAGATATCGACCGCAGGGAACAAGACCCTGTCAAGGAGGAGCATAATGAAAGATAAAACTGACAGATTAAGCAATATACAAATATCATTTCTTATATCATCTACCATTATTGGAGTGACAGTACTGGTTCTGCCCCGTACAGCCGCAGAGTTGGCCAAATCCGGGGGGTTTATTGCCACATTTGTCACCGGAATATTAATGGCACTTGTTCTGCTGATAACCGCCCTTTTGGCCAAAAGATTTCCAAGAAGCACTATTATAGAATTCAGCAGTGAAATAATAGGTATTGTGCCAGCTAAGACATTGGGTGTTATCTTTCTTCTTCATTTTATAGTCGTTAGTTCCTCTATACTCAGAATCTTCTGTGATGCCATAAAGGTGTTGTTGTTGGAACAAACTCCCTTGGAGATATTGATAATTACTTTTCTGTTTGTTGTTGTGTATCTGTGTCTCAACGGCATCAGTTCCATTGCAAAAATATGTGAATATTTTGAACCGCTGGTCATTGGAACGATGTTTTTGGTTATCGTTTTGTCTTTCAGGAATTTTAGTCATGAGGAGCTTCTTCCTGCCTTCAGAGAGGATGTATTTGAATGGATTTCGGCAATACCAGCCCTTACGATTTCTTATCTGGGTTTTGAAATACTTCTATTTGCCGCACCTTATGTGCAAAATCCAGATAAAATTATCAGATATGCTCTCCTGGGTATACTGCCTTCCGTCGTGGTTTACACCCTGCTTGTTACGGTTACCATCGGAACGGTGGGAGTGGAACCGGTGGCCCGATCCCTCTATCCCTTTATTCAGCTGGCAAGATATATACGCTTCCCGGGAGGCTTTGGTGAAAGATTCGATATTTTTTTCATGGTATTCTGGATTTTGGGAGCATATACTACCCTGTCATCATATATTTATATGGCTTCTGTATCCCTTAGCAGGTTGCTGGGCTTAAGAGATTTCAGACCTTTCGTAATGTTAATTGTTCCTTTTTTATATGTACTTTCGCTTGTTCCTCAAAATATAAAGGAAATCAGCACCTTTTCCCAATATGCTAGCTACTTAGGCTTGGTAGTACTGGCTTTGGTGGTAATTGTCTATATATTGGCCCTCATCCTAAAGAAAGGAGAGGTGAGTAGGTGAGAAGCATCAGGCAATTAATGCTCCTTGTATTAACGTTTGGGACTATGCTTGTTCAGGTAGGGTGTTGGGATAGAACCGAAATTGAAAAAAATGCCTTTATACTGGGAATTGGTTTGGATGTAACCGGCAAAAATGATCAAAATGATGATAAGGTTATGATAACGTATCAAATTGCCCTGCCCGCTGCCATGATAGGGCAGGCAGGACAGGGAGAAGGAGGGGGTGGAGGTGGCGGGGAATCATCAACATTGAATATCAGCATAGAGGCTGTAAATTTGGCAACAGCAGAGCAGACCCTTATGGCAACCCTTAACCAGGTTCCTAATTACACACATCTTCAATTGGTGGTTTTTGGTGAAGAATTGGCAAAAAAAGGGATTGAGAAATATATCGATTTTTTCTTCAGAGATCCGAGGGTGAGGCAACGAACGAAGGTGGCGGTTTGCAAGGGCAAAGCCGGTGATATCTTTAAAATTCAGCCCAAGACAGTTCAGAGTACCTCCCAGTATATTAGCGATCTATTGGATGAAAATGAAAAACACAACCTGATGATACTCATGCCTCTTGATTTTGGTTTTATGCAAAGGCATTTCATACGCAGACTTGATATATGTTTACCCCGCGTTACGGTAAAAAAAGACACGCTTACCCTTGAAGGAGCAGGTGTGTTTAGCGGAGATAAATTAATTGACTGGCTTACCGGTTCCGAGGTTATGGGCCTGAAATGGCTGCACGGAGAGCCGGCCAAGGGAATAATAAATATTCCCGGTGAAAAGTTAAAGGCGGGAAATATAGCATTTAAAATTATTAATAACAACGTTTCAATACAGCCTGTACGGAAAGATAACTCTTTTTGCCTGAAAGCGAAAATTGAAGTTGAAGGCGATATATCCGAGATTCAAAATGAACGACTTGATACGTACAATATCAGCATTATCCGGGAGGTTGAAAAACTGACGGAACAAAAAATAATACAATCATGCAAGGAGGTATTCAAAAAATTGGTGGATGAATACAAAACCGACTGTATTGAATTTGGACGCAGGGTACAAAACTACTATCCGGATTTTTGGGAAAAGAACAAGGAAAAATGGAATGAGTATTTTGTTAATACCACCCTTGATCTGGAGGCTGAGGTTAAGATAAGAAGGGTAGGGGTTATCAAATAGAAAAGACTTTTATAAGACTTATCAGATAAACAAACTGACGAAATAGGATATTACGCCTACCGATAAATATGTAAGCCCGCACCATTTGGCAATATTCCGTTCTACAGGAAATTTACCCCCTTCTTCCAAAAGGTAGATCACATATTGAAGCAGGCCGCACACAAGCATTAAAAAGGAAAAATAGGGTGATATAAATATATTCGGGATTGAGGACCAATCGATGCTCATATTGGTTTACCTTTCACATCATGAATTTGTCATCAGTCATTATTAGTATTCCCATTATGGATTTGGAATATCACATCACAAAAAAATTGGCCTCAAACTCCCTTGTCTGAGGCCAATAATTGTCGGTATTACACAAAAACACTGACTCCTTGTCCGCACCATTTTTCTCTGAGTTTGGGCTTTTCAATCTTCCCAGTGGGATTCCTGGGAATCCTGTCGAAGAAAACCTTTCTAGGACGCTTATACCTTGGCAACAATTGGCAGAACTCCAGGATATCCTCTTCGGACAGCTTCCTTCCCGGTTTGAGTTCTACTATGGCTGCGGGAACTTCACCCAACCGTTTATCGGGTATGCCTATGACGGCAGCATCCTTTATGTCTTCATGAGCCTGGAGATGATTCTCAATCTCCACCGGGAAAATGTTTTCGCCTCCGCATATGACCACATCTTTTTTTCGATCAACCAGATATATGAAGCCGTCTTCATCCTGGCGTGCCATGTCCCCGGTATACAGCCATCCATCTTTCAAAACTTTGTTGGTGGCTTCAGGATTTTTGTAATAGCCCTTCATCACTCCCGGCCCTTTTACTATGAGCTCTCCCACCTGACCCTGTGGGACCGGTTTGCCGTTTTCATCCACAATCATTGCCTGCCAGTTGTAGCCGGGAAGTCCGATGGCGCCCACTTTGTCAATGTTTTCAATGCCCAGGTGTACACAGCCGGGGCCAGTGGATTCACTTAATCCGTAATTTGTATCGTACATCTGGTTGGGGAAGTATTTTTTCCATCTGCGGATCAGACTTGGGGGAACGGGTTGGGCACCAATGTGCATAAGCCTCCATTGATCCAGTTTATAGTCATTTATGTTGATCTCCCCGCTTTCGATGGCATCGAGTATATCCTGGGCCCACGGCACCAGCAACCATACTATGGTTACCTGTTCTTCGGAAACTGCTTCCAGGATCCATTGGGGTTTCACACCCCGCAATATAACGGCTTTAGAACCTACTATCAGGCTCCCAAACCAGTGCATCTTTGCTCCGGTATGATACAGCGGGGGGATGCATAGGAAATTATCTTCGTGAGTTTGAAGATGGTGATGGTTTTCCGTTATGCATGCCGAAACCAGATTCCCATGGGTAAGCACAATGGGTTTAGGGGTTCCCGTCGTACCGGACGTGAAATAAAGAGCCGCTTCATTTTCATCGCTTATGGGGATATCGGGCTCATTTGCCGGGTACTCGCTTATGATACAGCTGTAAAGCTGGTCATTGTTTTCATTATTGCTGCTTTCCCCAACGAAGACAAACTCTTTAAGATAGCTGTTCTTTCCTTGAATGCACCCAATTCTTTCTGTAAATTCGGGTCCGTATACCAGTATCTTTGCCTCCGCAACTTCAAGACATTTGCTGATTTCTTCGGCTGTAAACCTGAAATTAAGGGGCACCGCCCAGGCGCCTGATTTTAAGATTCCAAAATAAATTGGAAGCCATTCAAGGCAATTCATCAGTAAAAGACCAACCATATCACCGGGTTTTATTCCCCGAGATGTAAGATAATTGGCAAATCTGTTTGCATTGTTGTTAAATTCCTTCCAGGTAATCTCACGCCGAATACCGGCAACCGGATCCCGTTCTATTAAACTGATTTCATCGGCATAGATATGGGCATTTAAGGAAAGCATATCTGTGATGGGCATAAAAAAACCTCCATTCTTCCGTCCTACTGTGATTTTGATCTGTCGGGTATTCAACTCCAGGTAAAAAGAAACAACCTACCGTAATACCCTTTATAAATTCATTTATTTCTATTTTACGTATTTGTTATATTTATGTCAAGGGCCAAATGCCCGGTGTATTATGCATCCATATCTGTAGAATTATCTGTATACAAAAATAAATACATCCTGCCGGTTATATGTTAGAATATTATATATCCGCAGC
>LFSE01000100.1:0-1369 GCA_001513075.1 Clostridiales bacterium DTU074
ATTGTAAGGATTGCCATTTTCGATGAAAAATGTGTAAATACCATTAAGGAAATAAAAAGGGAAACCGATATTCCGCTGGTAGCCGATATTCATTTTGATCACCGCCTGGCCCTGGCTTCAATTGAAAACGGAATTGATAAGCTGAGGATCAATCCGGGAAACATTGGGAATCGCAATGCGGTAAAACGGGTGGTTGATGCGGCGAAAGAAAGAAATATACCCATACGGATTGGAGTAAATGCCGGTTCTTTAAGCAGCCATATAATAAATAAATTCGGAAACACCCCTTTGGGAATGGTGGAAAGTGCCATGGAGCATGTTGCCATTCTTGAAAGCATGGGGTATGATAGAATAGTCATATCCCTTAAGGCATCCAATGTGATAAAAACCGTAGAAGCTTACCGCCTGATCAGCCAGCGGGTTGACTATCCGTTGCACTTGGGAATAACCGAAGCCGGGACATATTTAAGTGGTACGGTAAAATCATCAATCGGATTGGGCATTCTCCTGGCCGAAGGAATAGGGGATACCATAAGGGTTTCCCTAACGGCTTCACCGGTTGAAGAGGTTAAGGTGGGGCGGGAGATACTAAAAGCCTTGGGATTAAAAGCCTCCGGCGTGGAGATTATATCATGCCCGACTTGCGGAAGGTGTAACATTGACCTGTTTAATTTGACAGAAAGGCTGCAGGATGAGCTGCGGGATGTGAAACAGCCACTGAAGGTGGCAGTTATGGGCTGTGTTGTCAACGGACCGGGCGAAGCCAGAGAAGCCGACATAGGTATCGCCGGGGGCCAGGGAAAGGTTGCCCTTTTTAAAAAGGGACGGATCATTGGTACGGTACCCGAAGAAAAGGCTCTTGAGGTGCTGCTATCTGAAATACGGGAGATGATAAGCCAATGAGTATAGCTGTTATCATACCGGCTTACAACGAAGAGAACAGTATTGGATATGTGCTGGATGCGGTTAGCCAGGTGAAACAAACCTATGACATATTGACCGACATCGTAGTTGTTAGCGACGGCTCTACCGACAGGACGGCGGAAATAGCATGGTCCTACGGAGTACGGGTTATCGAACTGCCTCAGAATATGGGCAAAAGCCATGCAATGAAAGCCGGCCTTGATAATACCACCGCACCAATAATTCTCTTTCTTGATGCCGACTTAATCGGCTTAAAAACCGGCCATATTTTGAACCTTGTAGCGCCTGTCTATAATGATTTGGCCGATATGACGCTGGGTATCTTCTATGCCGGTAGAGGAATGACCGCTCTGGCGCAAAGATTGGCCCCCTTTTTAACCGGTCNNGAAACGGCTTGGCATCAGCCATCGGCGGATCGCCTGGGCAGGGACCAAGGATAAGAACG
>LFSE01000100.1:1413-31981 GCA_001513075.1 Clostridiales bacterium DTU074
AGATGTGTATAAGCGCACTGTAAAGCGCTGGATCCTGGAATCCTTAAATCACGAAGATTGGTCGGCAGGATACGGCATCGAAGTAGCCCTGTCCTATTATGCACGAAAATATAAGCTGAGGGTTGTGGAAGTGCCTTTATATAACGTGACCCATATTATCAAAGAAGAAAAACTGGGATTGACCCGGGGGATGGCGGCAAGGATGAAGATGTATTGGGAAATAGCAAGGAAGTTAAACAGACCGTAGCACAATATTTCAAGGGGGGAAACGTATGGCAAATAACAACAGGGGTGCATTCCCTCTTGCCAAAATACTCGATGCTGAATATGCTCATATGTTGGAGAATCTGACTCTCGTCAAGACAGTGGTATACAAGAAAAAAAGGATTTGGAACATCTACGTCAATGCCGATTCTTATGTTGACCATGAAAAAATACGGATGCTTGAAAGACATATCAATTCAAAACTTCCCCAACTGGCGGACATAAAATTCATAGTTTCATACGGAGAAAAGGGCGGCAGGATTTTTGCCGATAATTTCAATAAAATATGGAAGTCCATATCCCAATTTGTAAAAGAGGAGTTGCCCTCGTTAAACGTCTGGATAGAAAGCTGTACTCCCTCTTTGTCCGAAAACACGCTTAGAATAACCGTCAGCAATCCCGTTGCCTTTGAGCTTTTTAGAGTCAGAATGGCCGATCAGCTTATCGAAAACTGGATTGCCGAATCCTTTAACTGTAAAATAAAGGTTAATTTTGAGCTTTCCGAAGATGCCGATGAATGGAATGATAGGGTTTATTTTATGGAACGGGAAAGAGAAGATTCAATTTTAATCAGGAATATGATACAAGCTCCCAATGGTTCTACTGCGGACGGTCAAACAAAGGACGATGGCAAGCGTGATACACACATGGTAATTTTGGGGAAAACAATACAGGAAACTCCTGTATCTATTCAGGATATCAGGGAAGGTTTTGATGCGGTAACCGTCGAGGGAACGGTCTTTGATATTGAAAAAAGAGCAATAAACGGGAACAAAATTCTTTTCTGCCTGGATATAACCGACCATACCGATTCAATTACCGTAAAAATATTTTGCAGCACAAACAAAGCCCCGGATTTGGAGAAGAATATCAAGGCAGGCTGCTGGGTTCGGGTCAGGGGCAATTACAGATTCGATGCCTATCAGCGGGAAGAGGTGCTCATGGCAGATGACCTCATGCTGATTCCACCCAGGATAAGGATGGACCAAGCCAAGGAAAAGAGGATTGAGCTGCATCTCCACACTCAGATGAGCGCATTGGACGCCGTATCTCCTGCGGATGCTTTAGTGGAGCGGGCCGCTCAATGGGGCCATCCCGCCGTTGCCATTACCGACCACGGTGTGATACAGGCATACCCGGAAGCATATGAGGCCGGCAAAAAATACGGGGTTAAAATAATCTACGGCCTGGAGGCCTATCTAATAAATGATGTCAAACCAATTGTTCAAAAACCTAACCAGAATGATTATAACCAGCCTTTTGTAGTGCTTGATATAGAAACAACCGGGCTTGACCCGAGATACAACGAACTGACCGAAGTCGGTGCGGTAAAAATAATCGATAAAAAAATCGTGGATTCCTTCCACTGTTTTGTAAACCCAAGGATGCCGATAGCGCCGGAGATTACAAAACTAACCGGGATAAGCGATGAAATGGTCAAAGATGCCCCCTCTATAGAAGAGGTTCTCCCCCGATTGTTTGATTTCTTCGGCGATGCGGTCCTTGTAGCCCACAATGCATCCTTTGATCTGGGTTTTATTAAAGAAAAAAGCAAAAGAATAGACATGGAAATAGATAACAGCATATTGGATACCCTTATGCTTTCAAGAGAGCTGCTTACCGACTTAAAACGGCACAGCCTTAATTACGTAGCCGAACACCTCGGTGTTCCGATGGCCAGACATCATAGGGCTTTGGACGATGCCAAAACAACGGGAGAAGTGCTGATACGCCTTCTCAATATTTTGGAATCCAAGGGCATAAGCAAATTGGATCAAATAAATACATATTTCGGAAATGCCAGCAACCTGAATGCCCTGGAAAGCTATCATGCGGTTATACTGGCAAAGAACCAGAAGGGCTTAAAAGATCTTTATCAATTGGTATCCAAATCCCATCTGGATTATTTTTACCGAAGACCGCGCATTCCCAAAAGCCTACTCATGAACAGGCGGGAAGGATTGATAATCGGCTCGGGATGTGAAGCCGGTGAGCTTTACCGAGCAATATTGAAAGGAGAACCGGAAAGGGAAGTATACGAAATAGCCCGGTTTTACGATTATCTTGAAATACAGCCTTTGTCCAATAATGAGCATTTAATTAGGGACGGAGTTGTTAAGGACATTGATGCATTAAAAGAAATAAACCGAAGAATAGTGGAAATAGGGGAAAAGCTGGGGAAGCCGGTTGTAGCCACCGGCGATGTTCACTTCCTTGATCCCCATGACGAATATTTCCGACGTATATTGATGAGCGGTCAAGGCTACCAGGACGCTGAAAGGCAGGCCCCTCTGTATTTCAAAACCACAGAGGAAATGCTGGATGAATTCCGGTATTTGGGTGAACAGAAGGCCAAGGAAGTTGTAATAGATTGGCCCAGGGTTGTTGCCGGGCAGATAGATGATATCAGACCCATACCCGAAGAGCTGTATACCCCGGAAATACCCGGAGCTGAGGAAGAGATTGTGAAATTGGCCATGGACAGGGCTGTATCCATTTACGGAGAACCGCTCCCGCCAATTGTGGAGGAGCGTTTGAAAAAGGAATTGGATACCATTGTAAATAACGGATACTCGGTGCTCTACTGGATTGCCCATAAGCTGGTACAAAAATCGTTGGAGGACGGATATTTGGTCGGATCCAGAGGCTCTGTCGGCTCTTCTCTGGTGGCCACCATGGTGGGAATAACGGAAGTTAACCCCTTGCCTCCCCATTATGTATGCCCGAAGTGCAGGCATTCAGATTTTGAAGTGGATGTTTCGAAGTACGGGTGTGGGGTGGACCTTCCGGATGAAGCCTGTCCTAACTGCGGAACCATGTACAATAAAGAGGGTTTTGATATACCATTTGAAGTGTTTCTGGGCTTTAATGGTGAGAAGGTACCAGATATAGATTTGAATTTCTCGGGAGAGTATCAGGCTACCGCCCATAGATATACTGAGGAGCTTTTGGGAAAAGGCAATGTGTTCAGAGCCGGAACCATCGCCACAATTGCCGAAAAAACGGCTTTTGGCTTTGTGAAGAAATATCTGGAGGAACACAATAAGACGGCAAGAAATGCCGAGATTAAGCGTCTGGTGAAAGGCTGTACCGGAATAAAGCGTACTACGGGACAGCACCCGGGCGGGGTCATGATAGTCCCCAAGAATCATGATATTCATGAGTTTACCCCCATCCAGTATCCTGCCGATGATAAGACCTCCGGAGTCATTACCACCCACTTTGATTACAATGCCATAAGCAGCCGGCTAGTTAAGCTGGATGTTCTGGGGCACGACGATCCTACAGTCATACGCATGCTGGAGGATATAACGGGGGTAAATGCCAGGGACGTACCGATTGGGGAAAGCAACACAATGAAAATATTTTCCAGCACCGAATCCCTGGGCATATCACCGGAGGACATCAATAGCAGTGTGGGCACCTTTGGAATCCCTGAATTCGGAACCAGATTCGTAAGACAGATGTTAACGGAAACAAGGCCGACGACGTTTTCAGAATTGGTCAGAATCAGCGGTTTGTCCCACGGTACCGATGTATGGCTGAACAATGCACAGGACCTGATAAAAAACGGAATTGCCCAGCTATCCGAGGTAATTTCAACCCGGGATGATATAATGTTATATTTGATGTACAAAGGAGTAGATCCGATTGTTTCTTTCAAAATAATGGAAGATGTTCGCAAGGGTAAGGGAGTAACCCCTGAGTACGAGCAAAAAATGAAAGAACAAGGCGTTCCTCAATGGTTTATAGACTCCTGCAAAAAGATTAAATACATGTTTCCCAAAGCCCATGCGGTGGCCTACGTGATCATGGCCTTCAGAATCGCCTACTTTAAGGTATACTATCCTGAAGCCTTTTATGCGACATATTTCACTGCAAGGGCCGATGATTTCGATGCCGACACTATTTTGAACGGGCGGCATGCCATAATGCAAAAAATAAAGGAGCTGGAGTTAAAGGGAAATACATTGTCCGTCAAAGAAAAGAATCTGCTGTCCATTTATGAGGTAGCCCTTGAAATGTATGTTCGGGGTATAAAACTGCTTCCGCCGGATCTCTACAAATCCGATTCGGTGAGATTCATCGTAACCCAAGACGGGATAAGAATTCCCTTTAATGCTTTGCAGGGAGTCGGAGCCAGCGCTGCAAACAGCATAGTCGAAGCCCGTGAGACCGGAAGATTTATCTCCATAGAAGACTTCAGAGAAAGGACCAAGGTGTCCAAGACAGTCATCGAAATTCTAAAAAAGCACGGATGTTTTCAGGATATACCCGAAACAAGCCAGATCTCATTTTTTTAACTTGCAATTATTATATCATGATGATATAATGATGGTGTTTGAAGAATACGCAATGTTGCTTATCGGAGTGGGGAAGCCCCACTCTTTCGTTGTTATATTGACATGATTCGGCACTATTATTGAAATTGCCGTTTGAGGAAAAACTAAACCCAAGTTAAATCTTTGGAGGTTTAAAAATGTCACAGAAAAGGATTGAACAGCTCGTACAGGGGCTGGCCGAGCCGATCATCGAGGAATTGAATTACGAACTGGTTGACCTGGAATTCAAAAAAGAAAGTGGAAACTGGTATTTACGATTCTATATCGACAAACCGGGCGGCATTACGCTGGATGACTGCCAGAAATTCAGCGAACTGATAGGTGATAAGCTTGATGAAGTGGATCCCATTCCCCATCGCTATTATCTGGAGGTTTCTTCTCCAGGCCTTGACAGACCTTTAAAGCGGGATCAGGATTTTGTCCGCTTTAAAGGGCGGAAAGTCCATGTAAAATTGTACAAATCGGTCAACGGCGCGAAAAACTATTATGGTGAGCTGATCGGGCTTGAGGACGGCAAGGTTGTTATTCAGGACGGAGAGCTGGTGTATGCCTTTCCAAAACAGGATATTGCCGTAGTACGGTTAGTCATAGATATTTAGCTTATTATTTAAGGAGGCATTGTCATGAATACCGAGTTTTTGGAAGCCATTGAACAGATAGGTAAAGAAAAAGGAATTGATAAGGAAGTTTTAACCGAAGCCATAAATGCCGCTTTAGTAACTGCATACAGAAAGAATTTCGGCACTGCCCAGAACGTACGCATTGATATAGATGGCACCACCGGTCAGGTTAAGGTCTATGCATTAAAAAAAGTAGTGGAAAAGGTCAGCGATGCTAATCTGGAAATTGACATTAATGAAGCAAAGAGTATTAATCCGAGATACGATTTAAATGATATTGTCGAGATTGAGGTAACACCAAGAAATTTTGGACGTATTGCAGCTCAGAATGCAAAACAGGTTGTGATTCAGCGAATCCGGGAAGCCGAAAGGGCATTGATATATGAAAAATTCCTGGAAAAGGAAAACGAAATAATTCCGGCCATTGTTCAGCGTGTTGAGAAAAAAACCGTATACGTGGATCTGGATATGGCCGAAGGAATACTTCCGCCCAACGAACAAATGCCTAACGAAGAATACCGGGTAAACGACAGAATCCGGGTATACATCACCGATGTTAAAAAGACAACAAAAGGACCCCAGATTATAGTATCCAGGACCCATCCGGGCCTGGTAAAACGGCTGTTTGAAAGAGAGGTTCTGGAGATTATTCGTGGTGAGGTCATTATAAAGAGCATTGCCCGTGAAGCCGGATACCGGACCAAGATGGCGGTGCATTCCACCGAACCCGGAGTGGATCCAATAGGCGCCTGCGTTGGTCAGAGGGGTATGCGGGTCCAGCCGATTGTTAACGAGTTAAAAGGCGAAAAAATCGATATTATCAGGTGGAGCAGCCAACCCGATGAATACATTGCGAGCGCATTAAGCCCTGCCAAGGTAATCGGCGTATCCATACTGGACGAAAAAGAGAAAATTGCAAGAGTAATCGTACCGGACAACCAGCTATCCCTGGCCATAGGAAAGGAAGGGCAAAATGCCAGGCTGGCTGCAAAATTGACCGGATGGAAGATAGATATAAAAAGCCAATCACAGGTCTAGTCCGTTGTCGTGAAAGGGGGAATCTAGGTTGAAAAAACGAAAAATACCCATGAGGATGTGCGTAGGGTGCAGAGAGGCAAAACCGAAAAAAGAGCTGATCAGAATTGTAAGAAACCCCGAGGGGGAAATACACATCGATAAAAAGGGAAAAGCTCCCGGGAGGGGGGCCTATATATGTTTCGACATAAACTGCCTCGAAAAGGCAATTAAGCATAAATTGCTGGAACGTGCCCTTGACGTTAATATTGACCCCCAAATATACGATACTTTGAAAAGCGAGCTGATGGAAGAGCATGAATCCTAAGCATGAAAGATTTTACCAGCTCCTGGGCTTGTGCAACAAAGCCGGCGGGCTGGTCAGCGGTGAAATGGCCTGTGAAAAAGCTATAAAAACAAAAAGAGCCAGACTTGTTATTATCAGTGAGGAAGCTTCATCCAATACGCAGAATAAGTTTATCAAACAATGTATTTCCTCAGAGATAGATTACATGATTACCGGGCGTAAAGACCTGTTGGGAAGATCCATAGGTAAGAGCAGCAGAACGGTTATAGCCATAACCGATGAGCGTTTCAGCAATATGATCCTGGAAAAATTCCGAAACCGGGAACACCAGTACGGGGGTGATTAATGAATGTCAGATATTAATGTTTATGTTACAACTAAAAAGGTTAAAGAAAATGCAAAAGACCTTCTTAATAAGATTAGAACACTACAGCAGAATATGGACGAATATCTAGGCTTGATCAGCAAGCTTGAAAATACATTACAACAGCAGATAAAAGAGATGGAAGAAAAAAAGAAGGCTGAAGCATTAAAAGCAGCGGAGAAAAAACGTCAGGCTGAAAAAGCTAAAAAC
Source organism: Clostridiales bacterium DTU074 (assembly GCA_001513075.1). Lineage (GTDB taxonomy): Bacteria > Bacillota > Clostridia > Caldicoprobacterales > Caldicoprobacteraceae > DTU074. Next base: position 8,536 of record LFSE01000100.1, read on the forward strand.
GCAGCCATAGTGACGGATGAAGCAAGCGCACAACCAGCCGCCGGTAAAGGCGCCGGTAAACAACATGCAAGGGACGGAGGCAGGAAGAAAGGGGTCAAGCAGAGCAGCAGGATAATAGATGATTTTCTTGCCCAGCCTCCCGCTTATTCCCAAAAAGAAAAGAAAGCTGACAGCTTAAAAGGGGAGGCCCATCCCAAACCTTTTACCGATATGCAGAAGGGGAAGGAAAAAAGGAGCAAAAAGGATTACTGGGAAGATGAAAGTCCCGCCATATTTAACAAGCTGAGGAAAACAAAAGAAAAGAAGAGCATCAAAGAAACTCAGAAAGAACAGCAAAAACCACCGGAGAGGAAAAAAGCCATAACTATGGGTGAGTTTATAACCGTCAAAGAACTATCGGAAAAAATCGGAATACAGGTTTCCGAGATAATAAAGCGTTTAATGAAATTGGGAGTACTGGCTACCATCAATCAGGAACTGGATTATGATACGGCAGCTTTGGTTGCCAGCGAGTTTGATATCGAACTGGAAAAGAAAGCCGTAAAATCCTTTGAAGAGATGCTGGAGCAGGAGGACACGGAAGACTCTCCCGAAGATCTGAAACCAAGACCCCCGGTTGTTACTGTTATGGGACACGTAGACCACGGAAAGACATCCCTGCTGGACGCAATACGCAACTCCCGTGTTACCGAGCAGGAAGCAGGGGGTATTACCCAGCATATAGGTGCTTATATGGTAGAGATCGACGGAAAATCCATAACCTTTATTGATACGCCTGGCCACGAAGCCTTTTCCTCCATGAGAGCGCGGGGTGCAAAGGTAACCGATATTGCAGTATTGGTAGTAGCTGCCGATGACGGTGTTATGCCCCAAACCGTTGAAGCCATCAATCATGCCAAAGAAGCGGATGTACCAATTATCGTTGCCATCAACAAGATTGATATACCCGGAGTAAACCCCGACAGGATAAAACAGGAGCTGGCTGAAAACGGGCTGCTGGTTGAAGAATGGAGCGGAGATACCATAGCCGTGCCCATATCGGCACTAAAAAAGCAGGGTATAGATACGTTACTGGAGATGATTCTTCTTGTAGCGGAAATGCAGGAATTAAAGGCAAACCCAAACAGACTTGCCAAAGGCACGATAATCGAAGCCAAACTTGATAAAGGCAGGGGCCCTGTGGCTACAGTACTGGTACAAAACGGTACCTTAAACGTTGGCGATCCTATCGTTGCCGGAACGGCATCGGGCCGGGTGCGAGCCATGATAGATCACAATGGAAGAAGGGTAAAGAGTGCAGGTCCATCCGTTCCTGTAGAAGTGCTGGGTTTTTCGGAAGTGCCCGAAGCCGGAGATATATTACAGGCGGTAGGAGATGACAAACTGGCAAGGCAGGTTGCCGAAGAAAGAAAAGAAAAAATACGGGATATCAGCAGTCGTTCAACTGCCAGGGCATCGCTGGATGATCTGTTCAATCAGATTGAACAGGGCGAGTTAAAAGAGCTGAATATCATTATAAAAGCCGATGTGCAGGGAACAGCTGAAGCGGTCAAGCAAGCATTAGAACGGCTGTCCAATGACAAGGTAAGGGTTAGGGTAATTCACAGCGGCGTCGGCACCATCAATGAATCAGATGTTATTCTGGCATCTGCCTCCAATGCCATTATCATTGGATTCAATGTCAGGCCTCCAAGCAACGTGGTTGACCTGGCCGAAAAGGAAAAGATCGATATAAGGCTGTACAGAATTATCTACAATGCCATTGAAGATGTCGAAGCTGCTATGAAAGGAATGCTGGAACCCACTTACAGGGAAGTTGTATTGGGGTATGCCGAAGTTCGCGAAATATTCAGAATATCCGGGGTTGGTACTGTTGCCGGCTGCTATGTTACCGATGGTAAGATAACAAGAAACGCACAGGTTCGCATAGTCAGGGACGGAATAGTTGTCCATGAAGGCAGAATAAGTTCGTTAAAGCGATTCAAGGATGACGTTCGGGAAGTTGCAATGGGCTATGAATGCGGTATAGCTATAAATAATTACAACGATGTCAAAGAAGGTGACGTTATTGAAGCCTTTATAGAAGAAGAGATAAAAAATGAATAGTAAGTAGGTGGGAGAAATGTCCTATCAAAGATCGATAAGAATTGCAGAAGAAATCAGAAGGGAACTAAGCGATATTTTGCGGTATCACGTCAAGGATCCGCGAATAAACGATATGGTAACAATTTTAAAAGCTGATGTATCCAGGGATCTCCGTCATGCAAAAATCTATGTTAGCGTTCTGGGAGACAAAAACGAAAAGGAAAATGTCATGGCGGGGATTGAACGGGCCAGCGGCTTTATCCGTAAAGAGCTGGGACAACGGCTGGGTTTACGTTATGTTCCCGAGCTGCGGTTTTTGCTTGACGATTCCATTGAGTACAGCATTCATATTTCTCAAAGGATAGAGGAGCTTAAGCAAAAAGGGGAATTAAAGTCACAGGAAGAGGATGAAAAGAAAGATGAAGTCTGACAAGCTTCTGTCAGCGATTAAAGTATTGAAAGAAGGCTGTCAATTTGCATTGGTAGCCCATGTTATGCCTGACGGCGACACTATAGGATCATGCTTGTCCTTGATGGGTGTTTTGAAGGAAAGCGGGAAAGGGGTCGATATGTACTGCCACGATGACCCGCCGAGCAATTTGGGTTTTCTACAGGGGATACACGAATTTCGCAAACACATTGACAACGATATTGTGTACGATGCGGTAATATGCCTGGACTGCAGCGATGAGTCAAGGCTGGGAGCCTGCGCTGCTTTGCTGAACAATGCAGGCTGCAGCGTAAACATTGACCATCATGTGACCAACACCAAATATGCCGATATAAATATTGTGGATCCCAAAGCCTCATCAACGGCTGAGCTGGTCTTTAACCTGATAGAAGAGTTCAGCAACAAAACGCCAAGCCTGCCGGTATGCGAAGCCATATACACGGGAATTGTTACCGACACCGGTGGCTTTCAGTTTAGCAACACCACTTCAGCCGCACATCGAATTGCCGCCCGGCTGATTGAATACGGTGTTGATGTGGACAGGCTGACCAGGCTGATATATAAAAACATCCCGTTGAGCAAGATAAGATTGTTGGGGATCGTGTTAAATTCGCTGGAGATGTATATGGATAACACCGTCGCCTTTCTGACGGTTACCCGTTCGATGATTAAAAAAGCAGGTTTTACCGATGTCAATTATAATGACAGCAATACCGAAGGTCTGATCAACTACGCCATTGACATAAACGGAGTGGAGTGTGCAGTCATGTTTAAAGAATTGGACGAAAACACAACAAAAGTAGGCTTCCGCACCAAGTCCAGAATCGATGCCAGTGTCCTGGCTACCATGTTTGACGGTGGAGGACATGCCAAGGCAGCAGGTTGTACCATTGAAGAAAATGTGGAAAGATCGAAGGCTTTGGTACTGGACGCATTGCAGAATATGTTTGGAGGGACGGTATAACCTTTGAATGGAATTATAAGTGTCTTAAAACCTCCAGGGATGACATCGCATGATGTGGTTGCTTATCTCCGAAAACTGCTTAATATAAAAAGAATTGGGCATACGGGTACCCTGGATCCCGGTGCAGCGGGGGTTCTCCCGGTTTGCATAGGGAAGGCCACCAGGTTAACCGAGTTTATTACCGAAAAAATCAAAGTATACCGTTGTGAAATGGTTTTGGGTGTTGAAACCGATACGCTGGATTCATACGGAAGGATTGTATCGACGTCCAAAGATTATCCTCCATTACAGGCCATACACCGAGTTTTTGATGAATTCAGGGGAGAGCTTTTGCAAACACCTCCTGAATACTCGGCCATAAAATACAAGGGAAAGAAGTTATACGAATACGCCAGGGAAGGCAGAGATTTGGATATTCCACCCCGAAGCATTTTTGTTTATCGCAATCAAATCATTAAATACACCGCTCCCAACAGGATTTTATTCGAAGTTGAGTGTTCAAAGGGAACCTATGTCAGGGCATTGTGCAGGGATATGGGGAGAAAGATGGGCTGTGGTGCATATATGGGTTTTCTGTTAAGGTGTAAAAGCGGAAAATTCAGCTTGGAGGACTCATACACACTGGACGAGCTTATACGCTGCTATGACATAGGTGAAATAGATAAAATTATCCTGCCGATGGAGCATGCCGTTGATGAACTGCCCAAAGCAGATTTAAGCCCTGTACATTACAAAAAATTGATAAACGGCAATTTGGTTTACACCGATAAAGAAGCCCTTGACGACAGCAAGGCCATTGGTCTTGAAGCCGGGGAAACAACAGTCCGGGTTTATTGTGGCGGTCGTTTCATCGGTATAGCAGCTGTTGAGGCCACCAAAAAAGGTCTCTGCATAAAAATGAAAAAAGTATTGGTGTAGGGGGAATTATGCAGGTAATATTCAATAATGCAAACAGCCACAGATTGAATGAACCCGTGGCAGTGGCTTTGGGAACCTTCGATGGTTTACATAAGGGGCATCAGGCTCTGATTCATTGTTTAAACGAAATCAAATACAGGTATAAATGTTCCGCCATGGTATACACCTTTGAACGACATCCGCTGAATTTCCTGTTACCCGATAATCCACCTCCCCAGATAATGAATCTGAATAAAAAGATATTGGAATTCCATCGTTTGGGCGTGGACCTGCTTGTTTTAAACAATTTTGATGAAAATTTTGCCCGTACCACCCCACGGGACTTCGTTGATAAATTGTTGCTGTACAAATACGATATCCGCTATGTGGTTGTTGGCTATAACTACCGCTTCGGTTACAAGGCCGAAGGGGATGCTCAATTATTGCAGAAAATAGGCTCTGAAAGGGGTTTTAGCGTAATAGTACTGCCTCCCTACAAGGTGAATGGAGAGGTAGTCAGCAGCAGCCTGATACGTACGCTGATACAAAAGGGACAGGTATTTAAAGCCGCCCGCTTATTGGGTCGATATTACTCAATAAGCGGAAAAGTTGTATCGGGTGCGGGCAGGGGCAAAAAACTTGGGTATCCCACTGCAAACCTTGATATTGGTTCAAAAAATGTCGTTATACCCAGATTTGGCGTTTATTTAACCAAATGGGAAACAGGAGGAAAGCGACTGTGGGGCGTTACCAATGTGGGAACCAATCCCACCTTCAATGAAAAGGGCATTCATATAGAAACCCATTTCTGGGACTTTCATGGCGAGCTTTACGGACACAGAATGAGAATAGATTTTGTCAAATATATTAGGGATGAGATTCGATTCGCATCAGTACATGAGCTGACAGATCAGCTGGAGCGGGACGTACACACCGCAAAAAACCTCGTTTACAATGTGTGCAAGGTATGATAAAATATCTTATGGATGTTTGTTTAATCAACCGTTTCCTTGGTTTTGCGAATCTCCGACGCTTTACTAAGGATATGGGGGTATTAGAAATAGGAGGTGAACTTGCTATGGATAAGGCATTAAAAAGCCAAATTATTGACGCTTACAAGCTGCATGATAAGGATACCGGTTCTCCTGAAGTGCAGATTGCCCTTCTTACCGAGCGGATCAATCACCTGAATGAACACCTTAAAATCCACAAAAAAGATCATCATTCCCGGAGAGGGCTTCTTATGATGGTTGGAAGGAGAAGGGGTTTGCTCAATTATTTGATGAAGAAGGACATAGAGCGTTATCGGGCTATTGTAGAGAAGTTAAATTTGAGAAAATAGGGGGTGTGGAGCGGGGATGCCCGCTCCATTCCTTTTAACACGTTTATTAAAGCTATGTATGCACAAACTATTATTCTAGCAGGGCTCATTAGAATCTTGCGATGAAAGGAGACGATATGAGGATGGAATGTAAGACATACACTACCGATGTCACTGGTGCTACCATAACAGTTGAGGTAGGGAAATTAGCCGAGCAAGCCAACGGAGCATGTACCGTCCGCTGCGGAGACACGGTGGTATTTGTGGCAGCCACAGCCTCTGAAGAACCCCGGGAAGGTATTGACTTTTTTCCACTAAGCGTGGATTTTGAAGAAAAGCTCTATGCAGTGGGGCGAATCCCCGGAGGTTTTATAAAAAGAGAAGGCAAGCCGACCGAGAAAGCCATACTGACAGCAAGATTAATCGACCGTCCGCTGCGACCCTTATTCCCTAAAGGGTTCCGTAACGACGTCCATATAGTTGCCATGGCCCTTTCGGTGGACCCGGAGTATCCGCCGGACGTGTTTGCCATGCTTGGCTCGTCAATAGCTCTTGGTATTTCCGATATACCCTTTTTGGGGCCCACGGGTTCGGTGGCGGTCGGAATGATAGATGGCCAATATGTGATAAATCCAACCAGCAAACAGCGGGAAATGAGCAAGCTTGAGCTTGTGGTATCCGGAACCAAGGAAGCCGTGTTGATGGTTGAAGCCGGAGCCCATGAGGTAACCGAGTCGGAAATGCTTGAGGCCATTATGTTCGGACATGAGGTTATCAAGGAACTGGTGGTTTTCCAGGAAAAAATAATCCAAGAGGTAGGCAAGCCCAAACGGGAGGTTACCCTGTATTTGCCCGAGCCTGACCTGGAGGCAAAGGTGAGGGAATATGCCACCGACAAAATAGCAGATGCCGTCAAGGCATTTGACAAACAGGTGCGGGAAGCCAACATGAAAGCGGTGGAACAGGACGTTCTGCAGCATTTTGCGGAAGAATTCCCTGAAAAGGAAGCGGATATTAAGGAAGTGTTAAACAACATTACCAAAGAAATAGTCCGTACGATGATTTTAAACGAAAATTTGCGGCCTGACGGGAGAACGCCAAAGGAGATCCGGCCCATCTACTGTGAAGTCGGCCTTCTTCCGCGGGTTCATGGTTCTGGCTTGTTTCAGCGGGGACAAACCCAGGTGCTTACAGCCTGTACTTTAGGAGCCCTCGGAGATGTCCAGGTTCTCGATGGACTATGGGAGGAGGATTTTAAACGCTACATTCATCACTATAACTTCCCTCCTTACAGCGTAGGTGAGACACGACCCATGAGGGGACCGGGACGACGGGAAATCGGGCACGGTGCTTTGGCTGAAAGAGCCTTGGAGCCGATGATTCCCAGTGAAGATGAGTTTCCCTATACAATACGCCTGGTATCTGAGGTAATGAGTTCAAACGGGTCCACATCCCAAGCCAGTGTATGCGGCAGCACGTTAGCCCTGATGGATGCCGGAGTTCCCATAAAGGCACCGGTTGCAGGAGTGGCAATGGGATTAATAAAGGATGAAGAAACGGGACAGGTTGTGATATTGAGCGATATTCAGGGGATTGAAGATCACCTTGGGGATATGGATTTCAAGGTGGCCGGCACCGAAAGGGGAATAACAGCCATACAAATGGATATCAAGATCAAAGGGATCGATCGGGATATCCTGGAAAAGGCTTTGGCTCAGGCCCGGGAGGGCAGGCTATATATACTGCAAAAAATGCTGGAGGTCATACCCGAACCCAGAAAAGAGCTGTCACCCTATGCACCCAAGATCGTTACCACTACCATTCATCCGGATAAAATCCGTGAAGTTATAGGCCCCGGCGGTAAGACCATAAATCGGATAATCGATGAAACCGGTGTTAAAATCGATATACAGGATGACGGCCGTGTGTATATATATTCACCAAGCATTGATGATGCAAAAAGAGCGCTGGTTATAATCGAGAATATAACAAAGGAAGTGGAAGCAGGCGAGATATACACGGGCAAAGTGGTCAGAACCGCTAACTTTGGAGCCTTTGTTGAGATTCTTCCTGGCAAGGAAGGCTTGGTCCACATTTCCAAATTGGCCCATGAAAGGGTGGACAGGGTCGAAGATGTGGTCCAGGTAGGAGATGAAATCACAGTGAAAGTAACGGATATCGATGAACATGGGCGCATCAATCTGTCCAGAAAAGATGCATTACCCCCGCCGCCGCCATCCATGTCCAAAGGCGGAAATGCCCAACGTCGGCGCAAACCCACTTTTAATCAGGTAAAAATCCAGAGGAATAAAACATAAACTGTAAAGTTTATGTTTTATTTTTACACATATCCTTCCGTCGTTGGAATATCTATGTTAGTAGAAATAAGCAAAACGGCGGGAGGATATCAATGATTATTGTTTTGCGAAGAAAACACATTATTTCATGTCTGTCCATAGTACTGCTTCTTGCCATAATCCTTGTAACAGGCCGGGACAAAAGTATAAATGTGCTGGGTTATTCTGCTGTCAGACCCATTTACAAGGGTACATCCTCCGTAACTCAGGTTGCATTTGAGTGCAATGTGGTATGGGGAACCGAATATGTACCTGCCATGCTGGATCTGTTAAAGGACAGGAATATACGCATTACTTTTTTTATTGGAGGAGAATGGGCTAGGGAAAATCCGGAGCTCTTAAGGAGAATGACAGAAGAAGGCCATGAACTGGGCAATCACGGTTACGGTCACAAGCATCACAGCAAACTTAGTTTTGAAGAAAACTGTCGGGAAATCATCATGACTGAAAAAATCATAGAAGAGATCACCGGAATAAAAACCCGTCTCTTTGCACCGCCTTACGGCGATTTTAACAATGTCACCCTTCAGGCAGCCGATTCCCTGGGATACAAAACCATTATGTGGAGCATCGATACCATTGACTGGAGGGGGGACGGAGTGGACAACATAGTGAAAAGGGTAATGAAAAACCCTCATAACGGAGCTTTTATCCTGATGCATCCAACGGAGGATACAATAACCGCTTTGCCCATTATTATTGAGAAACTTCGTCAGAAAGGTTTTGAAATCGGTCGAATATCGGATCTGCTGTCAAATGGCGGTTAAACAAATGACCGGATCATAATTATTACAAATACTAAAGGAAAGGTGAAACAATGCAAAAAAAATGGCAACTGGAAAACGGCGTAAGAATTGTAACAGAAAAAATCCCCTATTTACGATCGGTGTCGGTGGGTTTATGGTTTTCTGCAGGTTCTGTATATGAGAATATAAACACAAACGGCATGTCTCACTTTTTGGAACATATCCTGTTTAAAGGCACCAAAACACGCACTGCAAGGGATATTGCCCGGGCTATGGATTCAGTTGGCGGTCAGTTAAACGCATTCACGGCAAAGGAATGTACCTGCTACTATAGCAATGTGATGGACGAGCATCTGCCCCTGGCGCTGGATATATTATCGGATATGATCCTGAATTCTGTTATGGATCCTGTTGATATAGAAAGGGAAAAAGGTGTAATTCTTGAGGAAATTCTTATGTACGAGGATTCCCCCGAGGATGTGGTGGGCGATTTGCTGGCCAGAGCCCTGTTGGACAAGCACCCGCTGGGAAATCCCATATTGGGCAATCAACAATTGGTACAAAGTGTAAATCGGGATAGCCTGCTATGCTTCTTAAGGGAAATGTATTCGCCGGACAAGCTTGTAATCTCCATAGCAGGGAATTTTGATGAGCAACAGGTAACTGATTTAATCCGCAAACACTTCGGTGACTGGCAAAACCAATCAATTCATTCGGTCATTCCGCTACCCGAGTATAAAGCCAATAACCTTTTCAGATGGAAGGATATAGAGCAGGTTCATCTCTGTTTTGGCTATCCCGGGATAACTCTCGGGCACGACGACGTTTACCCGCTGATGATATTCAACAACCTCTTCGGAGGTGGGATGAGTTCCCGCCTGTTCCAGAATATCAGGGAGGATCGGGGGTTGGTTTATTCCATATTTTCATACCCTTCCTTTTACACCTGCGGCGGTAAATTTACCATATACGCATGTATGAAACCTTCTCAGGCAGCCAATGTGGCCGATCTCATTATGGAAGAAATAGAGAAGATAAGAAGCCAGGGCATTAACCCAAGCGAATTTGATACGGCCAGGGAGCAGCTCAAGGGCAATTATATACTGAGTCTGGAGAGCAACAACAGCAGAATGAATGCCATAGGACGTTCCGAACTCCTGTTGGGAACCATAAAAACGCCGAGCGAAATATTGGAGAAAATTGATAAAACAACAATTGATGACGTCGTCAGGATTGCAGGGGATATACTGGTACCGGACCGAAGGTCGGTTGCCGTTGTAGGCTGTGAAAATGTCCTGGGGGGCTGTAATATATAAATTTGACGTACTTGCAAAGAATAAAGGCCAAAGGTATAATAATCAATGACCTGGCTTTCAATAAAGCAACAATTTATAAGGAGGCAGAAATGTCGGTACGAGAAGAACAACAGAAATATATACATCTAATGCAGCAGTACACCGAAGGCAAGCGCTTAAAATACCATATTGTGACATACGGCTGCCAGATGAATGTCCATGACTCGGAAAAGCTGGCCGGTATGCTGCAGGAAATGGGTTATGAGGAAGCGCAAGAGCTTGAAGATGCGGATTTAATACTGTTTAACACCTGCTGCGTGCGCCAGCATGCTGAGGAGAGAGTATATGGCAATGTAGGGGCGCTGCGCTCATATAAGCAATCCAATCCAAACCTGATCATAGGAGTCTGCGGCTGCATGATGCAGCAACAGGAAGCAGCCGATGATATAATAAAGAAGTTTCCCTTTTTGGATCTGGTGTTCGGTACCCATAACCTGCACCACTTTCCCAAATTACTCTATGAAGCAATTAATTCAGGGCATATGGTTGTAGAGATACTTGATGAGGAGGGAAAGGTAGTTGAAGGTCTCCCTGCCAGAAGGGCCTCAAATGTATCTGCTTATGTAACCATTATGTATGGCTGCAATAATTTTTGCACCTACTGCATCGTTCCCTACGTCAGAGGCAGGGAAAGAAGCAGGCTTCCCGAAGACATCCTGGATGAAATCCGGGGACTGGCTGCCAATGGGTGTAAGGAAGTTACCCTTCTGGGCCAGAACGTCAACTCCTACGGAAAGGATCTGAATAAGGGATACCTTTTTACGGCTCTGTTAAGGGATGTAAACAAAATCGAAAATATTGAGAGAATCAGATTTGTTACCTCCCATCCAAAAGATCTGTCGGACGAGCTAATTGAGGCAATGGCGGAGTGCGAAAAGGTGTGCGAACATATCCACCTTCCACTGCAAGCCGGAAGCAACGAGGTACTGCGAAAAATGAATCGCCGGTATACTAGAGAGGATTATCTCAGGCTGGTGGACAGGTTGAGGGCTCGCATCCCCGATATAGCAATTTCCACCGATATCATAGTCGGATTCCCCGGCGAGACAGAGGAAGATTTTCGGGATACGCTGGATATGGTCGAAAGGGTACAGTACGATTCTGCCTTTACCTTCATATACTCTCCTAGAAAGGGCACGCCGGCTGCCCGTATGCCAGATGAGCTGGACATAGAAGTAAAAAAGGAGAGGCTCAACAGGCTTATAGCGCTCCAAAACGATATCAGCAAGGCCAGGAATCAACTGTATATGGATAAAGTTGTAGAGGTGCTTGTGGAAGGTGTAAGCAAAAACAATCCGAAAATGCTGTCCGGGCGGACCCGGACCAATAAGCTGGTTCATTTTGAAGGCGGAAGTGAACTCACAGGAGAGTTTGTCAAGGTAAAAATAACCCTGCCGAAAGCTTTTACTTTGGAAGGACACATGATATAATAGTTTGACAGAATATTTTCAGGAGGTTCCTGTATGGCACAGCTCACTCCCATGATGCAGCAATATATGCAAATAAAAGAGCAATACAAAGATGCTCTTCTTTTTTTTAGATTAGGAGACTTTTATGAATTGTTCTTTGAGGACGCAATAACCGCATCCAGAGAACTGGAGATCACTCTGACAGGTCGGGATTGCGGTTTGGACGAGCGGGCTCCGATGTGCGGCGTTCCCTATCATTCGGTAGAAGGTTATATTGCCCGCCTTATAGATAAGGGGTATAAGGTTGCAATATGCGAACAGGTTGAGGATCCAAAGGAAGCAAAGGGTATTGTAAAGCGGGAGGTTATACGCGTTATAACCCCCGGCACCCTTCTTGAGTCTTCCATGCTCGATGAAAAAAGCAACAACTATCTTGCCTGCATTTTTAGGGACGGACAGAGTTACGGTTTGTCGGTAGTGGATGTATCAACCGGTGAATTCTATATCAGCGAAATAACGGGGGAGAACAATTCTGCCAGGCTTATAGATGAGCTGTCAAGGGTCAGTCCCCGGGAAATACTGATAAACCAGAGCAGCGAGCTGGACCAGAAGCTCATCGAAACCATAAGACACCAGTTCTCTCCATTTATCACATTTTATCACGAATGGGCATTTGATTACCGTACCGCATATAACAAACTCATACAGCATTTTGAAGTACATTCACTGGAGGGCTTCGGCTGTCAGAATATGAGATACGGGATATGCGCGGCAGGAGCTTTACTGGAATATCTCACCGAGACCCAGAAAAACACCCTGCCCCATATCAGCCGGATCAGGCCCTACCATATGGAATCATATATGATACTGGATGCGTCCACAAGACGCAATCTGGAGCTCACCGAGACCATAAGGGGAAAGGATAAAAAAGGTTCGCTGTTGTGGCTGCTGGACAAGACCTGCACCGCCATGGGCGGCCGGTTGATAAGAAAATGGATACAGCAGCCGCTGATTAATCAAGAAGAAATAGAATATCGGCTGGATGGTGTGCAGGAACTATACGACAATCAAATACTGCTCGATGAGCTGGTCGAGCACCTTAAGCGCATATACGACCTGGAAAGGCTGATGGCCCGCGTTTCCTACGGCACAGCCAACGCCCGGGATCTGATTTCTTTGAAGCAATCAATCAATAATCTGCCGGCTATAAGGGACCTGCTGGCATCATGCAGGTCTGCCATACTCAGGGATGCATATACCGATATAGATCCCTTGGAAGATCTGCACGAGCTTATTGAGCGCTCCATAGCCGATAATCCGCCTATTACCATAAAGGAAGGCAACATCATCAAGAACGGATACAATCCTCAGCTTGACCGCTACCGCAGAGCCATGCATGAGGGAAAGGCCTGGATTGCGTCCCTGGAACAGGAAGAGAGGGAAAAAACCGGCATAAAAAACCTGAAGGTAGGTTTTAACAAGGTGTTCGGATATTATATCGAAGTTACCAAGTCCTATTATGCTCTTGTGCCCGAACATTATGTTCGCAAACAAACCCTGGCAAACGCCGAGCGGTATATCACACCGGAGCTGAAGGAGATGGAAGAAAGCATTCTCGGTGCCGAGGAAAAGAGCATCCAGCTTGAATATGAGATATTTGTGGATATAAGACAGGAGATTGGAAAACACGTTCACCGAATACAAAAAACGGCGGATATAATATCGGCGCTGGATGTCTTATGTTCCTTTGCCAGAACGGCAATTGAAAATGACTACGTACGACCCGTCATTTCCACCAACGGCGTTATTTCCATCAAAGACGGGCGTCATCCCGTAGTGGAGAAAACCCTGCCCCATGAAATGTTCGTGCCTAATAATACCTACCTGGATACTTCCGAAAATCGGCTCATGATAATCACCGGTCCGAATATGGCTGGAAAAAGCACTTATATGAGGCAGGTGGCGCTGATCGTCTTAATGGCCCAAATCGGATGTTTCGTCCCCGCTAAGGAAGCTGAAATAGGAATAGTTGACAGGATATTTACGCGCATTGGAGCGGCCGATGATCTGTCAGCCGGACAAAGCACGTTCCTGGTGGAAATGATCGAGGTCGCCAATATCCTTCACAATGCCACTTCCAACAGCCTGCTCATACTAGATGAAATCGGCAGGGGTACCAGCACCTTTGATGGCTTGAGCATTGCATGGGCTGTCATCGAGTATATATCCACCCGCAAAACATTGGGCTGTAAAACCCTGTTTGCCACCCATTATCACGAATTGACCGGGCTGGAGGGGAGTTTGCCGGGTGTCAAGAATTATCGCGTATCCGTTAAGGAGCGGGGAGATGACATCATATTCTTAAGAAAAATTGTCAGAGGTGGAGCCGATAAAAGCTTTGGAATACAGGTCGCCAAACTTGCAGGCCTGCCGCTCCCGGTAATTGAGCGTGCAAAGGTCATATTATCCCAGTTGGAAGAAGCTGATATTGCAAAAAAGAACCACAACCAATATGTGGCCGAAAAAAAGCCTGCAGGTCAACAGCTGTCCTTTTTCCAACCCAGGCCTTCCGAGATAGAGGAGGAGCTGAAAAATATCGATGTGTTAAATATTACCCCCATAGAGGCCATGAACATACTTAATCATTTAGTTGAAAAAGCAAAACAGTCTTAGGAGGGAATTGTTTGCCAAAGATAAATTTCCTGGATGATTTTACCATTAACCAAATAGCAGCCGGTGAAGTAATAGAACGACCTTCTTCAATTGTGAAGGAGCTGGTGGAAAATTCGATAGATGCAGGCAGCTCGGCCATTACCATAGAAATTCAAAACGGCGGCATATCGTATATAAGGGTTACCGACAACGGAGAGGGAATGGACAGAACCGATGCCCGGTTGTGTTTCCAGCGGCACGCCACCAGCAAGATAAGGTCCAACGCCGATCTATACTCGATAAGCTCCCTCGGCTTCAGAGGAGAAGCCCTGGCCAGCATTGCGGCGGTTTCCCAGGTAGAATTGTTCACCAGCCCCCGGAATGGGGAGGGTGGAATTCATATCGTCAACCATGGGGGTAAAATGATATCCGAAAGGGAAATCGGCTGCCCCGAGGGAACCACCATCGTTGTGCGCAATCTTTTCTTCAACGCACCGGCCCGTCTTAAATTTCTTAAATCTGCCAGAGCGGAAACTGCAAGCATAAGCGATATAATAAGCAGATTGATACTTGCCCGTCCGGAGATCTCCTTCCGATACATAAATCAAGACAAGGCAGTATATCATTCCCCGGGAAATGGAAATCTGCTGTACGCCATTATATCGGTTTTTGGAAGGGATGTAAAAAATGAGCTTATTGAACTAGACAGAAAACACCGGGAGGATGAAATTTCTCTGTACGGTTATATAGGAAGGGCATCACTCGCCAGAATGAATCGGAACAACGAGATATTCGTGGTAAATGGTCGCTATGTAAAAAGCCCGCTTCTGTCAAAGGCGGCGGAGGATGCCTACCGTTCCTACCTTCCGATCAATCATTTCCCCTGGCTTGTTTTGCACCTCAGTTTACCTGCGGATCAGGTGGATGTGAACGTACATCCTGCAAAGACGGAAATAAGGTTCAGAGACGAACAAGCCGTATATGCGCTGATAACAGGCTGGGTAAAGGAGTGTCTGGAAAGCCATCCTCACATACCTGTTATAAATCGGGATAGCTTTGAAGACTCCGATTATACTAATACCGAGAGGGATGAGGGGGTAAAACCAGAAGATAAAAGCGTAGCCCAAGGCAGGCAAATCGATTTATTTGACCTGCAGCCTCGGGAACCAAAACATGTGTACATTACCGGAAAGGATTCTCCAAAAAACATTTCCGTTCAGATAAAAAATGGTAATAACAGTATTGAACATGCAGTTTATGAACATAATATTAGTAGTTTTAAAGCCGGTACACTTAAAGTTATAGGCAGAGCTTTCTCTACATATATAATAGTAGAAGAAGAGGACAGGATATTCTTTGTGGATCAGCATGCCGCCCACGAACGCTTGATATACCAACAACTCAGCGAAAGCCTAATAAAACATACCGCCTCAAGCCAACAGCTGTTGCCTCCCGTAATACTGGAGCTTACCCATAATGAAAGTCTAATCGTGGAGGCTGCCAGGGATACCTTCGTTTCTCTGGGCTTCGATATAGAGCATTTTGGCGGGAACACCTGGACGGTACGGGGAGTTCCCAACGTATTGAAAGGCACAAATGTTCGGGAATTGTTTCATAACATCTTGGACCAGTGCTCCGTTGAAGGCCGTACATCCAATCCTCCAATACCGTTAAAAGCTGAGGATATTATGAGGCTTGCATGCAGACAAGCCGTTAAAGCCCGGGATCCTCTTTCGGACAGAGAGATAATGTACCTGCTGGAGAACTTCAGAAATAATCAAATTCCCTTAACCTGTCCCCACGGAAGGCCTATTATTGTCACTATTACAAAATATGAATTGGAAAAGAAATTTATGAGAATACAGTAAAGGGGTCATCAACGTATGATGAAGAAGCCGGCAGTGATAATAGCGGGTCCGACGGCAGTTGGGAAAACCAAGCTGTCCATTGAAATTGCAAAATCGCTGGATGGGGAAATAGTTTCAGCCGATTCCATGCAAATCTACAGATATATGGACATCGGGACGGCAAAGCCCAGTTTAAGCGAAAGGCAGGGAATCCCCCATCACATGATCGATATTCTGGATCCCGAACAGGAATTCAGCGTTGCCGAATATCAAAAAATGGCCCTTTCCATTATTGACGATATACACAGGCGCAATAAGCTCCCAATTATTGTCGGAGGCACCGGTTTATATATAAAATCCCTACTTTATCCCATGAATTTCACCGATGCCTATCAGGACGTTGAATACAGAAAGAAACTGCAGGATATGGCCGAAAAAAAGGGCAAGGACTACCTGCACCAAAAGCTGAAAGAGATAGACCCTATAACAGCTGCACGGCTGCATCCAAATGATGTCAAGCGGGTTATAAGAGCCCTTGAGGTTTATTATTTAAGCGGAAAACCCATGTCCCATTATGTCCAAAATTTAAAGGACATGGATTTCAGATATAATGTGGCCATGATCGGCCTTACCATGGATCGGGCCAAATTGTATGAAAGAATAAACAGAAGGGTGGACGCAATGATCGAAGCAGGTCTGCTCGATGAGGTAAAGGACCTGCTCGACAGAGGCTATACCCGTGACATGATCTCGATGCAGGGATTGGGTTATAAGGAGATCATCGACTACTATCAAGGCAAGCTGTCCTTGGAAGAAGCAGTACAGATATTAAAACGGGAAACCCGTCGCTACGCCAAACGGCAGCTCACCTGGTTCAGGGCTCAAAAGGGGATTAAATGGATAAACATGGATGAATTTAACTCTGAAGAGGAGCTTGTTGATTATGCTATTTCCTGCATAAAAAAGAAGTTGAATTTCATCTGACAAAATTTCCTTTTAATTATTCATGAAATGGTATATAATATTAACAAAATAAGGAATGTTTATGAAGGGTGGTTTATATAATGGCAAACAGAGTAACAATTCTATTGCAGGATGCTTATCTCAACCAAATAAGGAAGGAAAGAATACCCGTTACAATTCACTTGATAAATGGTTTTCAGCTAAAAGGTCTGATAAAGGGCTTCGATAATTTCATCATTCTGTTGGAAAGCGAAGGAAAACAGATGATGTTATATAAGCATGCTGTGTCAACTGTTACACCTGCGCGTCAGGTTATTCTGACACCTAACAACAGTCCGTCAAATTCGGATAAAGAAACAGAATAATATCACCAAACACGAACTTAAGTTAAGGACCGCTTAAGGTCCTTTATTTCTGCTATAAACCGGAGAGGAGCAGGCAGGCTTGAAGGAATGGATCGAACAACACTATGAAAAAAAACTGAATATACCCCTTCGGATAGTTAAATTTGTTCAAAATGCTCATGAGGAAGTCAAAAAGCGATTTGAAGATATAGAGGACCTGCGGGAGTATCACCAGGGCAGAATTCTGCAGTTTATGAAAGAGTGTCAGATCAGCCAGAGACATTTCAATCCATCAAACGGATACGGTTACGGAGACGATGGTCGGGATGCTCTCGATAAGCTGTTTGGCCTGGCCCTGGGCGGAGAGGATGCTTTGGTCCGTCCCCAGTGGGCTTCGGGTACCCACGTCATCAGCGATTGTATCTTTGCATTAACAAGGCCTGGGGACACTATATTGTCAATAAGCGGAATGCCCTATGATACTCTTGAACCGGTTATCGGACTGGGTGAGCCGCCGGCAGCCGGTTCACTGAGGGAATGGGGAGTTGGATACCACCAGATCGAATTAACTGTCCGGGGAGAAATCGATATCCCCAAAGTCCTGTCATTCCTGGAAAAAAATAATGTCAAGCTGATACTGATTCAACGCTCAAGGGGCTATTCCTTAAGGCCGTCCCTATCGATAGAGTGTATCAAAAGGGCCATTGCCGTTATCAAGGAAAAATATAAAGGAATAACGGTGCTTGTTGACAACTGTTACGGGGAGTTTGTGGAAAAAACGGAACCCTGCCATGTGGGTGCCGATGCTGCGGTGGGGTCGCTTATAAAAAATCCCGGTGGCGGTCTGGCCCCCACGGGTGGGTATGTGGTCGGCACTAAAGACACTATAGAGCGGATATCATACAGGCTTACCTGTCCCGGCCTCGGAAGGGAAGTGGGCTCATACCCCGCATCATACGCTCCCTTTTACCAGGGATTGTTCTTGGCGCCCCATGTGGTAGGGGAAGCGGTTAAAGGCGCCATCCTGGCTGCCAGAATTTTTGAGGAGCTGGGATATAATGTGCTGCCCCGCTGGGATGAAGCCAGGACTGATATAATACAGTCCATTCAGTTTAACGGCCCTGAGGAACTTATAGTATTCTGCCAGGCCATACAGGCCGTATCCCCCGTTGACAGCCATGTAACCCCTTATCCGTGGGACATGCCGGGATATAACAATCAAGTTATAATGGCAGCGGGAACCTTTGTACAAGGCGCCTCCATCGAATTAAGCGCCGATGCCCCGATAATTCCTCCGTATGTTGCCTATTTACAGGGCGGCCTGACATACGAGCATGCAAAAATAGCCATGATGAATGTGCTTGCACGGATGGGGAAGATGGGGTTTATAAAGCTTTAAAAAAACCTTATAACGCCTATAACCTTGCCGAGAATGGTTACGTTATCCAGTATTATAGGGGCCATATATGGATTCCTGGGTTGAAGCCTTATATGGTCCTTTTCCTTATAAAATGCCTTAACCGTAGCTTCATCATCTATTAGCGCAACTACGATATCGCCATTATCAGCATATTGTTGCTGTTTAACCACAACATAATCCCCATCGAATATACCCGCTTCTATCATGCTGTCTCCCTTCACCGAAAGCATAAAAACATTGCCGTTGGGCAAAAATCGAGCGGGCAGGGGAAAGGTATCCTCTATGTTTTCAACTGCAAGAATAGGTTTGCCTGCGGTCACTTGACCTACCACCGGTATATTGGCCATCTCCGTCTCAGGGAAGAAGGTGGTATCGTCCAGAAGCTCAATTGCCCTGGGCTTGGTAGGGTCCCTGCGTATATAGCCGGCACTTTCAAGGCGCTCCAGATAAGCATGCACAGTGGAGGTTGACTTTATTCCAACACCGTTGCATATCTCGCGAACGGAAGGCGGATAGCCCTTGCTCCTCAACTCATTTTTTATAAATTCCAATACTTGTTTTTGCTTATCGGTTAAAGACCGGTCCATGTATTGCTGGTCTCCTTTCATTATATTATCCTCTGTATATATCTTTGAATATCTTCGTAGAATATATATCCTCGAATATTTTCTATATATCCTCAAATTTCTATGCAATTATCTCCCGATACAGGTCCAATAGGCTAAACTCTCTCACACAGCCTATTATAACATGCATAGCCAATAAAATCAAACACATGTTCGCAATAACAAAATTTTCAAATGCCTTCTTGACTCCGAACTTATGTTCGTGTATAATGTAATCGGTAGCCGAACATAAGTTCTTTAGTGGATACTGGAAGGGGGAAAACGCAAAGGTCCCCGCCATGCAGCGGGGGACGTATATGCGGTATACCATGAAAAATAAAAGAGAAAAAGGGAGAAGAAGGATAATCATTCGATCAAGAACAAGGTTTTCCATTTTTCTGGCCATTGTAGTGATGCTGTGCATATCATTTATAGCGGCATTGCTGAACAGTGGGAATGCTGCCGACAATGTATCATGGATAACGGTGGATGTGGTAAAGGGTGATACCCTCTGGAGCATTGCCAAACGCACCTTGC
Organism: Clostridiales bacterium DTU074; assembly: GCA_001513075.1. Taxonomy (GTDB): domain Bacteria; phylum Bacillota; class Clostridia; order Caldicoprobacterales; family Caldicoprobacteraceae; genus DTU074. Next base: position 28,489 of record LFSE01000100.1, read on the forward strand.
CGAAGGGCGTTGATATACGCCAGTACATAATAGAAATAAAAGAAGCGAATAATATGGAACACAGCTATATAAACGAAGGGCAGAGGCTTTATATCCCGGTATACTGAGATATTGCCAGCTTTAATCTTCTCTCAGCTTAACCATCCTTGCAGCCATGCGTCTTTTTTCATCGCTTATGGCCGCATAATGCTTTCTGGTGGTATTAACGTCTTTATGACCCAGTACATCGGCAACCAGATATATATCTCCCGTTTCCTGATAAAGAGCGGTGCCATATGTGCTTCGCAGCTTGTGGGGGGAGATATTTTTCAAGGGAGAGACCAATTTGGCATACTTCTTAACCAGGTTTTGCACCGCCCGATTGCTTATCCTTTTTCGCTGCATGGAAAGAAAGAGGGCATCCTCGTGTCCGGGTAGGGCATCAATTTTCTTTCTCTCTTCAAGATAAGCAAGTAACGCTTTTCTCACTTCATCTCCAAAATACAGTATAACCTGATTGCCGCCTTTTCGGGTAACTCTGAAACCGTTTATTGAAAAATCAAGGTCGGATATGTTGAGCCCTACACACTCGCTGATACGAATTCCGGTTCCTAAAAATACCATTAATATTGTTATATCCCGCTGTCTGGTATAATTGTGGTAACGCTTTTGTCTTTCGGTCAAACCCTGGCCGGTCTCAACCAAATCGAGCAGACGGGCAACTTCATCGGCTTCCAGGCGTATTATAGGCTTTTCACTGATCTTGGGATAATCCACCAGGGAGGCCACGTTTCTGTCAAGCCTTTCGTTTTTGAAGAAGTATGCCAGAAATGAGCGCAGGGTGGAGAGTTTGCGAGCCTTGCCCGAATCATGATTTTGATGTTCGACTTCGGGAGCGGAAGGGCGGCTGTAGTAGGTTAAGTATTCAAGAAACATTTCAATATGAACAGCCCGTACACGGTTCAGATCCTGCAGGGTAAACTGCGTGAACGGAGTTATATGGGCAAAATCTTCTATCTCGTTGGTAAGGAATTCAAAAAACAACCTTAAATCATATGCATAGTTTATACGGGTCAATATGGACGTAGTGGGTTCTATAGCCCGGAAAAAATCACCGCAGAAAAGCGGCAATTCTCTCAAAATATTTCTTAATTTTATGATATTCTCCCGATTTCTCTGGGAGTCGTAGGAATCCTGATTCAACATAGGGAACACCCCTCCTTGGATGTAGTCTTATTATACTATTCGTAAAACTTTTATTTTGCGCATAGTTATTTATGGCTTTTCATCTTCTCTTTCGGCCATTCTTTGCTTGTTTCCATCCTTTATAGCTTGCCTGGCCAGTTTATCGCATCGATTGTTCATTTCGTTATCGCTGTGGCCTTTGACTTTGACCCATTGAATCCGGTGTATGGAAGCCAGCTCAATCAATCGCTGCCACAGATCCTGATTTGCAACCGGCTGCTTGTTCGAAGTGTGCCAGTTTTGCTTTTGCCATTTGCTCAACCAACCTTTTTCAAAGGCATTGAACAGGTACGTGCTGTCGGTATATATTCTGACGCTGCACGGTTCTTTCAGCAGTTCCAAGGCCTTTATGGGACCCATTAATTCCATACGATTGTTTGTGGTTAATTCCTGATAGCCGGATATCTCCTTTTCAATACCCTTATACGTAAGGATTGCTGCCCAGCCTCCCGGACCGGGATTGCCGCTACATGCACCGTCCGTATATATATCCACTTGCTTCATCGATCCTTTACCGCCTTTTCCAAGCTTTCGGCCTTCTTAGCACATTGATTTACCGCTTCAATCACGGCTCCCCTAAAACCATGTTTTTCCAGTTCCCGTACCGCTTCTATGGTTGTTCCAGCCGGTGTACATACGGCATCTTTCAGCTCTCCGGGATGCAGCCCCCATTCCAGCAACAGCTTTGCCGTTCCCAAAACCGTCTGGGCAGCCATAAGGTATGCCTGTGCCCTGGGTAAACCTGCCAGCACTCCCCCATCTGCCATGGCTTCGATAAAGATGGATACGTAAGCCGGGCCGCTTCCGCTCAGTGCTGTCACTGCATTCATGAGATGATCGGGCACATCTATAACCGAACCCAGTGAACCTAGTATAGCCTTGACCTTCTCAAGCTGATCAGCAGTAAGATCGTGATATGTAGACAGAGCAATGATACCTGCCCCCACCAGTGCAGGTGTATTTGGCATTGTCCTAATCACCTTGCATCTGTTATCAATTCTTTCCTTTATATAATCAACGGTAATACCTGCCGCTATGGACAGCAAGATCTTATCAGGGGACAGAGATCCCTTGATCTCATCAAGCACCACCGGATACATATCGGGTTTTATCGCCAGTATGATAACATCCGAATTGGCCGCCAGCCGGGAATTATCATCAGACTTCTGCACTCCCAGCTGAGCGCAAAGTTTATTCAGCTTGTCTGTATCAATATCATGAACATATATATTATCGGGCTTTATGATATCTCGGGATAAAATCCCCCTTATAAAGGCATTGGCCATATTACCGGCGCCTATAAAGCCCAGTCGATAGTTTACCCTGTCGGTTGCCATGCTCAACGGTTACCCTCCCTGTTCTGATAATCGGCTGTTATCTGCATTATAGCACAAAAAAGGCCGGTTTAAAAGGAAATATGACCCATAAATTTGCTATTTTCCTGTTCAATGTTATTGACTTGCAGGACTAAATATCATATAATATAAACTGTCGTTAGGACAACAAAGGGGAGTAGCTCAATTGGTAGAGTGGCGGTCTCCAAAACCGTTGGTTGCGGGTTCGAGTCCTGTCTCCCCTGCCATACAATAAAAAAAGGAGTAACATATGTTACTCCTTTTTTTATTGTTCAAATTCCGTCTTATAACTCCCTCTTTTTTTTTTTTTTGACCCAACGCCGACTCAGTATACTGCAGCTATACCTTCAATTCAACATTATCTATAAGGGATTCCCTGTTGCTTTCCAATATGGGCCTGATGTATTCCGACAAAAACTCATCCACCTGATTTTGGGCTCTGCCGATAAAGTTTTTCGGGTTCATAATACCCTTTAGCTCATCTTCCGACAATCGAAAGGCTGGGTCCTGTGCTATGAGCTCCAAAAGATTATTCCTTTCCCCGAATTCCTTTACCCGTTTTGCTGCCTCCATGGAATACATCCTGATCCTTTCGTGAAGATCCTGGCGATCTCCTCCCCTCTTTACGGCTTCCATGAGAATATACTCAGTAGCCATAAACGGCAGCTCCTGTTTTATCCTTTGCTCAATTATTTTTGGGTATACAACCAAACCGGAAGCAATCTTGATATATATATTCAGTATGGCATCTATCGCCAAAAAGCACTCCGGGATAACAATGCGCCTGTTGGCCGAATCATCAAGAGTCCTTTCCAGCCACTGGGTCGATGCGGTTATGGCCGGATTTAACATATTTACAATTACATAACGGGCCAATGAGGACATTCTCTCAGCTTTCATGGGATTACGCTTAT
>LFSE01000011.1:0-7942 GCA_001513075.1 Clostridiales bacterium DTU074
ATCCCAACAAGAGCACTGATTAGATTGTTCCTCAAAATACCGAAAACGGCGGGTTTGAAAAAACTATCAGCTATTATAAATTTAAATCAAAAACCGTCAATTTACTGATTTTAATTCTTTTGCTAAGGGTCCTCTGACGTATAGAATGATTAACAAAGGTATATGTTTGTTTTAATGAATCGGTACCAATGAATTATTTCAAAATAATGTTACAGTGTAAAACAAATACCATGTATGACTGTTACTTCATATATTCTGGGTATAATTACTTTATAGTTGTATAGCAATTGGAATGATGTCATAAGTGTAACATGATTGTATGTTATAATTCAAGTTTAATTTTTTTTTATATTTTCCCTTNNCAGAGGAGATACTCTTTTCTTTTATTTGTTCATTTTTTCCCAGAGTAATTTTACACTAACTTTTTTTATATTTTCCCTTATTCCTCATAAATTATCATTTTTCTTTCATTCTTTTATCATATCTTGCAATTACATCGAATGTGTTCTATTTTTTGTAATTTTGTTCAATATAGTGAAAAATAGCTGATACAACCGACGATACTATACAAATATAAACAACACAGGCTAAGATATCTCTTAGCCTGTAAAAACATTCAAAATATGCGCATCGTGTGCAACAAATTATTTCAGCCCAGAGCCAGCTCCAATATCCTCTTAACATTCTCATCCGGATTATTAATTGCCTCTGCTGGACTAGGCAATTTCCTGGAAACAATTAAGGTGGGAATGGCTCCAAGTTTCTGGGTAGCTTCAATCATGACACGAGCATTATCCTTTTGATGCGGGAGTCCATAGTTATATCCAAGTCCTCTTGCAAGCCCCTTGAATATAAAATCGTTAACCGGGAATGTTGCCCTTTGCAACCAATCAACACTTTCACCATGATTTGCTGCTCCATGAGCAAACTTAAACAGATGAAACTGCGCAAAACTCAAATATTGAGTGCTGATCTCATTTCGCCCTTCACCACCTACTGCGAAATACGGTTTAATCTCTCCTATCTCTTTGATCAGTCTCAGAGCTCCTTCAACATAGGTCATATTTTCCACTATATTATTGTCAGCATTATACATAACAAGCGTAACATCTATGAAAATCCCATCCAAATCCAAATCATGGGTAACCTTAGCGATCTGATATGTTAGTTCGCGCCTCCAGGGCGTGAATCCCGGATGAACGTTGACCAGAAGATTCATATCTTTATTTGAAAGTATGGACGAATAACTTTGAGGCGGCCCTATATTGGTCAATTTTTCTCCTTCGAGAATAATCCCCCATCCCATCAATCTCTTGGTATATATGTTCTTAGCACTGAAATTTATAGAATGGAAGAACAATGGGTGATCGGGGCTTATCTGATAAGCATTGCAGTGGGGCAGTACATGATAACCCATATTTCTTGCCTTCTTAATAAATTCCTTCCCTTGCTCGCTGGGCACATACTCAGGATAGTCTTGATCATATTTGTAAATCCTCCAATCGGGAAGATGCAGCACCACATTATGCGGATTTACTTTCCTGGCCAGAGCATCCAAAAATTCACCATCGGTAGGGCACCAGGATATTGCCAGTTTTACATCGTTGATCCACTCCGGTTGCCGACCTATCGCATAGTCCAGATTATATGCTTTCCACATCCAATTCCGATACTTCTCTGCCGGGACTATCCAGTCACCTTCATAAGCAAAAATTCTCCATACCAGCCCTCCAATTGCCTGATTTCTGTCAACCGGACCGTAAGCACAGTTCTCAAAACCTATTACATACGGATTATTCTCAAAACCCAGCTTTATTGCCTTGGCTTTAAATAAGTTATCATACACCTGGACTGAAAATCCGGAATCCCTACCCTGTAGAATTACAAAACCTGCCTCCCAGTGGAATGGCCATTCATAATGGATGTCCTTCAGTAAATCATCATCCAGGTTCAAACAAATTCCCTGCTGAAATGGAGCAATTAATTTCAGATCCTTTCGAATACCGGCTATATTCATTCTCAACGAGGTTATACCATTCATAATGGTATACATGGAAGGTTCAACAAGTATATCTCCAGTTTCTTCTTCAATCTCAACCTTGACTGAAACATCAGCTTCCCAATCCCCCACCACAATCTCCATTATATTATCCGAAAATTTACGATAATGTATTGTGCATGCTTTACCTGTTCCGATAGAATATGAAACTTTGCTTATCTGCTCGATCTCAAAGCCCGGAACATCTTCCTGCAGATTAGCCTGTAAAAATTCTTCGCCTGTACGTACATTTTGAATTGATACAATCTTACATCCGTCAAAAACAACTTTTGTGGTTTTTGACACGGCTTCCAGCAAATTATCTCTTAATATAAACATATGTACGTCCTCCTCCTTTTTTGTTTTCATAATACCACCATAAAGCCAGTAAAAGAAAATACTCTTTTTTTTGTTACAATTCTGCAAAGCAGCCATCGTCCAGGTGTTATACAAATGGATTTTTATGTTGAAAATTCATTATGTGCTACAACAGGCAATAAAGCCCCACCATCTATAAACAGTGTTGTACCCGTAATATATGAAGCGTTTTCAGATACAAGAAACCTAACTGCTTCTCTTTGACTTTACTTAAAGTTTAACCATTTACTTTTTCAAATATCATCTTTACCATTTTATTCGGACGCTCTATGAACTCCACTGGATCTTTTCCCCGTGGGAAAGTTATGGTAGGCAAAACACCTTTTCCTTCATCAACTTTCATTCTAATTTCTTCAAATTCAGTTTCACCAGATAAATACGAATACCCTATCGATTTACACAGCTTATCGAACATAAATGCATTTAATGGACATCCACCGGTTCTTTCAAGTCCTTCTATATTATTATTCTGCCAGCTCTTGAACAGATGCGACTGTGCAAAAGATAGTCCTTGCATGGTTATTTCATTTAAGCCTTCACCGCCCACAGCTAGACCTTTATACAAATTACCAACCTGATCTATTAATAATTTCATTCCCTCAGTAGATGTGGTGTTCTCCACCAGACAGTTGTTAAGGTTAAATGTATTAAGAGTAATGTCTATAAATATAGTGTCAATATCCAATTCTGTAACAGCCTTATATATTCTCTCGCTTAGTATATGCCTCCACATACTTAACCCAGGATGAATTTTTGTCATCAATAGTTTGTCCCTATGTTTTTTTAGCTGGGCATTTGAATTAGGAACTTCTAAATTCCACTTTCCTTCATACCAGCTCCATCCTCTTATCCTTTTTGTAATCGCATCTCTGAACTGGAAATCTCTTACATAGTCATATACCGGATTCAGAGGGTCAACCTCCATGGAATTGCAGTGAGGCATTATATAGTAACCAAGTTCTTTTCCTTTTTCAATAAATTCTATAGCTTCCTTGGTTGGAATATAAGTAGGATAATTGGTATCATACCTGTCTGGCCGCCAGTGAGGTAAATGAATTATTACCTTTTTAGGATCAACTTTTTTTGATAGACTCTCAAGTATGTTAATATCGGTTGGGCACCAGCTTATTGCCATTTTTATATCATAAAACCATTCTTTTCTCCTGCTCTCTTGTTTCTTTAAATTGTATGCCTCCCACAGCCAGTCTCTATAGGCGGAAGCAGGGACTTCCCAATCGCCTTCATACACATTTATTCTCCACTCGATGCCCCCCGCAGCCAGGTTATTATCAAAAGGACCATATGCCTCTGTTTCAAATCCCAAAGAATACGTACTTTCATCTCTTCCTACCGCTAAAGCCTTATATCTATACTGGGTATCTCTGCAATGTACCCAAAAACCGCTTTTTTCACCCTGCAATATAGCTAAACCGGCTTCCCACATCACAGGCCATTCCCAATGAGTATTCTTTATAAGTGAATCGTTTAAGTCGAGCTTTACGCCCTGAAAAAAAGGTGCTACAAGCTGTAGATCAGATCTTATACCTGAAATATTCCATCTACACGCTTTAACCCCAGGTCTGGAAGAATATGCAGATGGCTTTATCAACAGATCATGCGTTTCAGGATCTTCAGATACCGTTATTACTCCATCACCATCCCAATTACTCAGTCTAATTTCGGCAAGCGTGTCTGAAAGCTGGAATACATCGACATTTCCAAACTTCATTTCACCAATTCCAAATGCCTCATTGTTGTTATAAACCAATTCAAGAGCAGGTACACTATCATTAGAATTTACAAATACGTCTCCTGTAATCTTACTTTTCAAATACACAAAATGTCCATTCTCGAGCTTGGCCTCCAGCGTCCCGGTCTCCACTGATATTTTATTGTCGCTTACCCTTACCATTTATTTCTCCCCCTTTATGTTTAATATATTTATACTCCCATAACCTGCAAACATCAAAAATGTATTTTTCTGAGCAATTTAGGATGCCACTACAAAATCGGATGTATTGCCATCTGCATCTACACTTCTTATTTCATATTTATCAGCTATACTTCCCTGCTCATCGAAATAATAAGTCCCAATAGAAACTTTATTGAGAAATTGGCCATTTTTGTATATCTCATAATAGGACACCATAACATTATCATCAGATTCACCCCAATTAAGCTCTATACCTTCATATCCAAACCATATTGCAGTTTTTTTGACAGCAAAACCAGGTGCAGTAGGTGGTTGCGTATCGGTCCCCTGCCCCGGTCTTCCCGGAAGATTAATAAGAAGTCCTTCTCCATAATTTACACAACTAAGTCTGATCCCCTCTTTCATCCATTCTGCTCCTGTTTTTGTTGCTTTCTCCATACCACCTTCTAAGGCCTCTATCATATATTCCTTATCAGGCAGTAAACCCTTTGGATAGATAACCGCAGACTTTCCTATTATTGGATTATTTTCTCTATTGCTTATCATGATTAACCCTTTCATATTATCCCAGGTCATTCGCTGTAAAATGAAGGTCTTATCACCATGTTCCAGAGTTGGACGATACACCTTTATCCAACGACCATAGACACCTTGTTTGCGCAGCCATCGGAACAACTCCATATCCTTTCTCTTACCTTCCAAAGCCTCCAATGTCCAACCTTCTTCCGGGTTCTGCATCAAATAACCCGGTGCTGAAAATAGCTGACGTTCTCCCGGCAGGTACTTATCCCAACTTGTTTTGGTTCCGTCTATCGGCATATGTTGATGTTTATCAATGGGCATGATCAATGTAGTCCAGTATCCGCCTATGTGATGACACTCACCATCAGTTATCTGCTGTTGATCTGTATGGCGCACCGATTCAATTGTTAAGGTATGACCACCGGAGGAGCACCCATCCAGTCCAGCATCAGGATTCCTATCTTTAAACTCCTTACACAACCGATAGAAATTTTCGCTTTGTTTAAATGTTACATTCCAATCGCCCCCTTCGGTATTAAAACTTCGATCGTTTCTGGCATTGCAAGGATCTCCATCCACTCTCAAATCATAAACACCTATTTCATTTTGTTTGTTACAGAGCATATTAAGAATCCATTGATAAGCTTCCTCAATAGACATATCTATGGTCCAGTTATACCAGTTTCAATGAAAGTCCAGCATCCATTCAGGATGTTCAATCCACACATTGGACAGTCTATCTGCATGCCAAGGCGGCATCCAAATACGCAACACCATTCCATTCTTTTTTATATACTCATTAATATATTTCCAATCATCCCCAAATATACCATTCCAGTTGCCTTTAGCATCAAACCAAAAGTCATCCACCCATATTCGTTCACAGCCGATATATCGAGCTGCTTCCACCATTTTATATACCTTTTTTGAGAGCGGGGCTTCCCGCCATATAGTCATGTTTGTCCTGTTAAAGTACTTGTCTCTGGTGTAATCCCATTTGTATTTGTATATATACTCATTAATGGTGTTTCCAAGATCATCTACATCTCCTACAAATACACCGGTCATCATTGGAGGCATTTTTATACTGCTCCCGGCAGGAAATGCATAATCTTTAAGAACACACCATCCAACCAGCGAAGTGTTCCTGTCGCGACAGGTAAACTGAGACTGCCACCAACCCTGATAATCAAACGTCATATACCAACCTTCACTCTTTCTTGTGTTGCGCAGGGCAAAAAATTCAAACCACATAGCTGTGCCATTGTACCGTCTATGAAGCTTATTAGCATAGTGCCCGTCTATTTCCGACATTTCCGGCGGCCCTTGAGAATCAAAATCCTTTACATATCCATCATGGAGTTTTACCGTCTTGAGCTGAGTGCTGCCGGTAAAATTCCCGCCCCCTGTCATGTACATAAAATCCAGTTCATCAATATAGTCATTCAAAATCCTCTGAATGAATATTGTAGGATTTGCAATCACAGCATCTTTTCCGGATACATTCTCATATACCGTCCATTCCTGTATGACACCTACTTCCGGATATATTACATAATGCCTCTCGATCCTTAATACATCATTTTTGAGAGCAATAACTACCTCTAGCTCTCCTTGTTTGAGAGTGGCAGCAGAAACCCCAGCCAGAATCCAACCTCCAGTATTTCCGGAATATACCATCCCATCGATCGCTAATGCAAACTCATCGGATTTCTGAACTCCGCTGCCAATGTATTCGCTCCCTGTGTTTTTATTAATATAGCTAGTCATGATAAAACGTCCGCAGTCAGTCAATTCTATTTTCTTTTCTATTTTATCAGAACCCATTATAAATATATTTCTATCCTGGATAAAGTAAGCATCCTTCGAATTTATATGCATTCTTTTCTCCTCCTTTTTATCAACAACTTTTTGAAATTTTATATGTTGTGAGTATGTTCGCAATACCATTTATTCTGGCTCGTCAATTCTATCCTTTTATAGCACCTATCATTATGCCTCTAATAAAATATCTCTGGAAGAATGGGTAAGAAAATATTATGGGCGTTGTTACTATCATTAGCACAGCCATTTTTATACCCTCTGGAGACGTTAAAGCACCTTTTTTAGCCACACTCATCGCAGTTTTTGGATCTCTTATTTCGCTTGCCATTATAACTCGCTGCAGAACCATGGCCAATGGATGCAGTTTAATCTTTGTAACAAAAAGCATGGCGTCAAACCATGAATTCCACTGACCTACACCAACAAACAACGCTATAACAGCGATTATTGGCAATGATACAGGAACTACAATTCTCCATAATACTAATAATTCATTAGCACCATCTATTCGTGCAGATTCCATTAAACTATCGGGAATGGTTTCAAAATATGTCCTCATAATAAGCATATGGTATGTTGCAAAAGCGCTGGGAATTATGTATACCCAGAATGTGTTCATAAGTCCAAGATCATGTATGGTAACATAATAGGGTATAAGACCTGCATTCAAAAACATCGGAATTATATAAAACACACCAAATGATTTTCTGAACGGTAAAGTTTTTATTGATATGCTATATGCTGCAAGTCCTGTTACTAAAAGATGCGAAATAATTCCAATTATCGTTCTTAATATCGAAATTACCGCACTGCTTTTTATGTCTTCTCTTCCCAGACAAAGTGCATAATTTTCCAGAGTAGCTTCGATCGGAAAAATTGTTATAATTTTGCTGGCTATGGCAACATCCGAACTTAGAGAAACAGCCAAAGCATGAAGAAAAGGATAAATTGTAAGTGCACAAAGAAAAAGCATGAACAATATGTTGAAAACATTAAATATGTTCTCTCCTCTTGAATATTTCCCCATATAATTCACTCCCATTTTGTTATTTATATTACTCCAATATTATTTCTCCTACAGAGTAAAGATCATTTTTTGTTAATTCCTCTTTGAAACCCAGTTGAATATATATGTTTCTTCGTTTATCTTTCATTGCTACTTTAAGCTCATATTCACCAGCCGGAATATCAGTAGGCAAGTATAATTTATACGTTTCTCTAGTTATACAGCCAGGCATCCATCTCCT
>LFSE01000011.1:7967-14627 GCA_001513075.1 Clostridiales bacterium DTU074
AGATGTGTATAAGAGACAGCTATAACACACATTAATTAGTTCCTATTATTAAAAAAGCCCATACCCTCTTAACTTTTTGATTGTATAATTGACTACACAGACCAATAAGAATGCCACTACTGCCTGGGCCAAATCAAGCGCAGCAGCATAGGAATATCTGTTATATAAAACCCCTTGTGTATAATTAAATATCTGAATTGTTTCAGCAGTCTCATTTATCATGGGATTTCTCATAGGATATACTGCCTCAAAAGATGCTCCACTTAATAACCTACCAGAAGCCAGTATAAGCATAAGCGCTATTGTCGGAGCTATACCTGGAAGTGTTATATATCTGACCTTTTGTAGTTTAGTTGCTCCATCTACTGTTGCTGCATCATATAATTCTTGATCTATTCCAGACATTGCGGCTATATATATTATTGAATTCCAGCCCATTTCCTTCCATATTGAAACGAGCACAAAAACCCACCAGAAATATTTTGGTTCCTTTAAAAAGGCAACGGTTTTACCACTAATAGCCCTTAGTATTACATTTACTATTCCAATATCTTCATTTAGAATTTTATACACCAAACCTGCAACAATAACCCATGATATAAAATGCGGCAAATATGTAATCGTTTGTGTTACTCGTTTAAACTTATCATTCCTCAATTCATTTATCATAAGGGCAAACAATATAGGGACAGGAAAACCTATAGCAAGCCCCAGAACATTTATCATGATAGTATTGCGCAACACTCTATAGAAATCAGGTGTATCCAATATATCTTTAAAATTTTGCAAACCTACAAACGGGCTGCCAAATAATCCATCTTTGAACGAAAAATCCTGAAAGGCCATGGTTAACCATATGTATGGACGATAGGAAAACAATAGTGTAATAACTGTAGCTGGAATTAAAAAGATATAGAATATCCAGTGTTTTTTTATCTGGAGCAACAGTTCGTTTTTAGTAGATTTCATTACTTTAACTTTTGATGTTGGAACCATTTCTACGCCCCTTTCTTTATATTTGGTCGGAAAAAGCGGGCTGTAAGCGGACAATTACAGCCCGTTTCCCAATTACAATAAACTCATTTATCAGATAATTATTTGTAATTTAGTTACCCATGCTTCTGAACCATTCTGTCATTATCTCAACTGCTTTTTCATATTCGGTTATACGCAGGAAATCTTTATACATATTATCCCACTCTTTATCAAACTCTGCATCGCTTTCTGCAGTTAGTAAACCCGGCAAATATTTGCTGGTAAACTCAGACCAGTAGAATGTGCTGGTCTTTCCAACCAGTTCTCCCACGCCATAACTCCCTTTGGTACTTGGGGAATCATACAGAGTATGCTCTTTCGCCGCCCAGTATGCCATTCTCCTAAATACATCTATTGTATCAGGCGGATAGCTTCTGTCTGTACCTCTGATACCTCCGTTAGAGGGCCCGCCACTGCAATTAGCTATTTTAGACCATAGATTACCTCCACCGTAGAAGCCTTCCATTGCGTGTAATCCATACTGATCCGGGCCACCAGCATTGAGCTTTCTGGCTTTGGATATCTCCCACATTTCAGGATCCTTAAATACCTTTTTACCATCTTTTATTTCCCAGAAACCTGCTTCTTCGGGACCCCACACCAATATGTCATATCCCTCATCAGTATACATCCAATCCCACATCTTCAGTAAACGAATGGCTAAATCGTCAGATACATCTTTGTTAATCAATACCAGGAACCATGCCGGTGAATAAACATCATAGTAACCATGGTTGTCATCCTTCTCCGGCCAGGGTATGGGTCTGAGTTGATACGACGGATCCATTTCCTGTAAAGCTTGCCTTACACCTTCCAAGCCTTCAACATCATTCATACACACAGCAACCCGTCCGCTACCCACCTTCTGCCTCAAGTCCTCTGTCTTTTGAACCAGAAAATCTTTATCAAGCAATTCTTCCTGATAGAGCTTTGCTAAATACTTGAAGTATTCTTTTGCTTCCGGAGCTCCTAAATATGCATAACAAGTTTGTTGTTCATCATCCCATTTCCAATGTCCGAAGTTAAACATTGAGCCAAAGTGGAATATGGACCATGTGGTAGACCATGGAATCATGGGTAAGTCCCCGACTTTTATATCGAGACTTTTAACCTTTTTAAGAAATTCATAGAAATCATCGGGAGTTGCTATAGCTGGGGTAATCTGCATCTCTTCTTCTGTAGGAACTCTTCCTTCGGCTATACAATCCTGCTCAATTTCTTTAATTGATTTAAAACTGTAACCACATTGTGCCAAAATGTCTTCACGAACAAACGGTGCATGCCCTCCACCTACAAAATATGGATCTGCAAGATTCTCCTCCGGTGTTCTTTCGCGTCCCGCATCCCGTTTATATACCCAGTAAACCTTTCCATCAACCTGACAAAAAGCTTTATCCACATCCAACAGATATTTGGTCCAGTATGTAGGCATATATTGGGGTATAAGTTCTGTCAGTTCTTTTACAATTCCTTTATCAATGACATCCATTACCCCATTTGGATCAAGTAATATAACTTCAGGAACTGAGTTGCTTGCTATTAAGGTATTCAGCCTATTAGGCATCCCAGCAGGCCATACGACTTCTTCAATTTGCAATTTAAACTTATTTTCTACATATGGGGTTACTACATCATCGGGATTATCAATCCATGGTGGTAATTGACCGGTAACACCATAATAAACACTATATTTTACCAAAGGCAGATCTTCTTCCGCAATCGGTTCACCTTCTCCATCTGTTTTTGTTTCAGTCTCGCTAACCACCTCCCCTTTTTTTTTCCCTTCGCTTGTTTGACATCCGGAAAACAGCCCTATTAGCAAAACCATCGAAAGAATAATGCACACCAATACCTTAACTTTTCGATAGCTTTCCACTGTTCTCGCCTCCTATACACATAAAATATTTATTTTCTCCAATCAGCTACACTATGCTTATGTAGCTGAATGAAGCCAATCCATTACAAAAGCAAATTATTATTTGGTAAATAATTATTTATACTATATGCGTTATTTCTTGACTCAGCATCTGCTTAGCTTTATATGAACTGTGGTAGTATATTTTTTAAACATTATCATATAACTTTACATGCCCAGCTTTATATTGCACCCATTAACAGCTTATGCATGTCTTATTCCATTTATGTTACTGAATTGTTTAGTAAATGGTGTTACAATAAAGGTGCCCTCTATGGCAATTTTAATGAAAAATAGCGGTGAAAATAATTATTGTATAATAGCTAATGAGAATGATGTAATATCGGTGAAAGAACTGTGCGAATTTATATATAAGCACAAAAAACCCAGGTAAAAGACAACAAAAAAACAACGCAAAGTTTTAGCTTTGATGGTGTGTGTCCATCTTAGCTCCAACCTTGCGTTGTTTTCTCATGCTTGGATATGTTTGCTGTTCAAACGATAGACTATACAGCTATGCTTGCTACATCCATGCTTGCGTTGTTTAGCTCCATATATCGGTAAGTTTGCCGCATCAATCTTCGCCCAGCTTTATGGCCTGGTGAATCTTTATCCTGGAGATTATAACGGCCAGGACCGACAAACCTATTGCCAGCATTGTCAAAACCACCGAATATATCCTGATATAATCCTCCTGGGCAGCCGCTACCTTGAACGGGGGCACCTGCTGAGCTGCACTGTACACCATTTGCAGCAGGGGAACAAACAGATCGCTGGTTATGCCTCCGATCAAAATGCCTACAAGTATAGCCGTTCCGGATATGAGTATCTGCTCACAAACAAGCATTCCAATCAGCTTTTTGACGGACAAGCCCATGGCTCTGAAGATTCCAAACTGAAGCACCCTTTGATTAATTGAAAGGATCCAATATATCAAAAAGCCAATAGTGCTTATGATCATGGTTACTATAAATCCCAAGGTCAGTGCTCCGTTAGTTCCTTGGATCATGGGATCGTTTTTCCTTTTGATTATCTCTTGCCCGATATCCTGTAACGAATTTATCCTAAGCTTTTTCTCCATTATGTCATTGTAGATCTGCTCACTGGTAGCCCCCGGAGCTTTTTTCAGCCATACCTCGTAAGGTTCCAAGGCCATATGAGCCTGTATATATGATAGATTAGCCACAACAAGATATTGATCACGCCTTCTTGCGCCTTCCGTTTCACCTACAACGGGATTAAATGTGGGCCAGTAATCTACAAATTCATATACAATTACCTCCAGATACCCCTGATCACCCCAGTTTAGCCATAAGGAATCTCCCAATTTAACATCATAATTTTCCTTAAAGGAGGTAGACACCAGAGCTGCCATCGGATGATGGGACATAAGATTGAGATAGTTATACCAATGGGGACTTAACAGATCCGGTCTGAACCAAGCCACCTTGCCAAACTCGTTCGGTATGATCCCCATAAGATAGACCCCGCTTACGTTTTGCCGCGTAGCCGTTTGGGCAACTACAGTATTGTTTCTAAACACCTTTGTAGCCAATTCGACCCCAGAAAGCTCCGTATAAGGGAGAAATGGAGGTTCTATATACTGTATCGGTTCCTGTGTCCCATAACCTGCAGAAGCCCCCATAACAGGATCGAAGACTGGAGTATCCGGCCTGTTATCCTCCCAATAAGCTTTAATAACAACATCAGCACCGATATTGTAAGATATCTTTTCCTCTATATTGCTGTTAAGCGTCCGTGCCGCATTGGCGTTAAAAATTCCCACCGATAGCGTAAGTATGATGAACAGCATCAAGAACCGATCCTGTCCTCCCGATCTCCCTACCTGAATGAAGGAGGCATACAATGCGGGGGACCATATCTTCCTGCCCAGCCAAAATATTAACCTTATGATATAGGGAAAAATCCGGAGAAAGACCAGGCCGGCTCCAAGTACGAACAGGGTTGAAATAATGAAGAGCAACGGATCGATGGCCAGTTCAGTCCCGCTCACACCGGTTACCATCAAAGCCTGCTGCCTCATTTGGTAAGAATACAGCCCGTATCCTGCTACAGCCAGAAGCACGACATCAAGGAAAAATCTTCGCCACAGCATAAAGCTCGATGAGCGGGCTTTCCTCTGCTTATATATTACAATAGTCGTTCGTGAAGCCAAATATGCCGGAATCAGCATGGTAATCATAAACACTACGACCGCCCAGACCGAATAGATATAGGCCTTCGTATTAAGCGAAATGGGCAGTGCGGTCCTGTTAACAAATTCCAGAAAGCCATTGGAAGCACCCAGAAAAGTGCACAAAAGCAGCCCTAGCGGCGGACCGATTATCATGGCCATTCCGCTTAAAATCAATGCTTCAAATAGATAACTTATGAAAACCTGAATCCCGCTGGCACCCCTGCTCCTCAAAACCGCAATCTCGTTCTTCTCATTTTCCACTATAAGCTGAGCAACCATAAAGATATAAAAGGCCAGCATGAGCAAAATGGGTACCTGTATAACCCAAAGAGTAATTTTAAGCTGCTTTTCCCGTTCATAATACTGTTCCAGAATGGGAATGGCAGGCATGGTGAAATCTACTCTTTTTTCAATAAACCATCTGTTTTGCTCTTTGTGTGCTTCAAGAATGGAAGCGATATTACTCAGTGTAATTTTGTAATAATCAAAGGCATAATGCCATTGAACCTTTGTGAGTAAAGGAAACTCCGAATCAATAAACTCTTTGTAAAACAAAGAGTAATCTATCATAAAGCTCTCATTATATGATGACAGCCATCTATACCAGTACGGATCCACCTTTTCTTTTATGGTAAAAACACCGACAACTTTGACCTTAAAATCTATAGACACCTGATCGGTAAAATCCACCACCTGATAAACCTCATCAAGGCGCAAATCCAGCTTTTTCATGGCCTCTTCGGTTGCAATGGCTTCCAGTATATCACCTTGTCTTTCTTTGGAAAACATACGGCCGTGAACAATACTGATATGATCCTCCAGACCTGACATGGCCTCTATTTTTATAAAACGCTTTTTGGGAGTTTCTTCCCGCTGTATTTCAGGAGTAGCACTAAGGTAATCAATGATCAAATCTTCCGTCTGAGCAAGTATTGGCAGGCCAATATCCCTCACCATCTGCTTGGTTATCCTGTTCCTTACCATGTGATACGCTTTGATACGATTTTCGGTATCATAGTGGGAATAAACATTGGCACTCACCAAATACCTGCCTGGAAAAGTGCCCGAATCCACCTGGTATTGCTCTAAATCCTTGGTAAGCATGCGCTGAAGCACACCGTCAGTGTAAATGGGAATGCTGCTCACCATGGCCACTGCAAGCACCGCACCGGTTAACAGACAAATGACCATCCATTTATTATTAAGCATTTTACGAATTACCATCAATAACAAGGTCCAGGCCCCCTTTTAATTGACAATTACACTTTCTCCTTCTTCAAGGCCTTTTATGATTTCCACCTCCGTGGGAGTTTCCAGGCCTATTTCCACATCCCGCTCCTTTTTCAACCCATCTTCCAACACCTGGACATACTTGCGCCCCATATAGGTTCGAACAAGATTCCGCGGCAACACTATAACATTTTCCCTTTTATCAAGAGTAATGCTGAATTGGGCAGTTTGCCCCATAGTGACACCCTCCGGTAAATCCGGTACCTCTATACGTACAACATTC
>LFSE01000017.1 GCA_001513075.1 Clostridiales bacterium DTU074
ACAGGATTTCTCACTATGGTTCTATAATTTTTTTGGTGTTGCATTTAATTTTACAACGAACCCCCCGGAAACAAATATAAATTTTATAGTTGACAAGGCGTACTCTGTATGTTAGAATATCAAGTTTATTGACATAACAGTGAATTTGTGGTATAGTAGATACGGTAGATTATTTGTCAGAGGAGGCATTCCCGTGGAGTTTCAAGTGGGTGATAAGGTAGTTTATCCAATGCATGGAGCCGGAGTGGTTGAGAGCATTGAAGAAAAGGAAATACTGGGCAAGAAACAGGAATATTATGTCCTGAATTTTCCCATGGGCGGAGTAAAAGTAATGGTCCCTACCCAAAATGTAGAGCAAATTGGATTGCGGCAGGTAATTTCAAAGGACGAGATAGATAAGGTGATGGATATATTGAGCGGCGAGGAAACAAAAATGCCTGCAAACTGGAGTAAGCGTTATCGTTTAAATATGAACAGGATAAAAAGCGGGGATATATATGAGATTGCTGCCGTTGTACGCAATCTCACGTTGAGAGATAAGGACAGGGGTTTATCCAATGCCGAGCGAAAAATGCTCAACAGCGCAAGGCAGATCTTAATTAGTGAATTGGCTTTGTCGAAGGGTGCGGCACAGGAAGAAATAAAGGCCATGGTGGACAAAATCGGAGAAAAGAATACCGTCAATAACGCTTGAAAACTGATTACTGCCCGGGTAAGGGCTGGGGTAATTGTAGGTACAAAACTAATCATAGTGTAGCATTCTTTTTGTATAGCGTCTCCATCTCAGATAAGGTGGAGACAAATTTAATGGGAGTAAATATTTGGCTGCATATCAAATAAGGCTGAGGCAAAACAAATCGTCAAACGATATCAGAACGATCGTGTGTTTTATAATTATAAAAGTTTGATATAATGTTAATAATAAAAGTAATGGTTTTCCAAATGCAATCATTTATACCAGAGGATATTTTTTCAGTATGGCTTGTTTATGAGGAGGTGAATGGCGGTTGTTAAAAATCATCAGAGGTTTTTTGACTGTCCTTGGTTTGGTTATAGGTACCGGGATTGCCTGGCTGATAACTACGATACTTAAATATAATGGAATTCTACTTTTACCCATGTATCAGGATCCCGTTATCTATTTAACCTGTGGTATTATTTTTGCAATTATTCTCTTTATTACATCAAAAAGACTCATGGACCTGACGATTAAGCTAACCAACCAGATAGAATTGAAGCTCCAGGAGATTCCCATAACCGACATGGTATATGGGGCATTCGGCCTGATTGTGGGTTTAATTATAGCTTATCTTATCAGTTCACCCATCAGTCAAATAACCTTTCCCTGGCTTTCTATAGCATTGACTGCTCTTATTTACATGTTGCTGGGCTATTTGGGTATCAGCATTGCCGTAAAGAGAAGAGAAGAGCTTAGCTGGCTGGTTCCATTGAGGAGATCCCACAAGGATAAGGTGGTTGCCGAAGAGTATAAAGGCCAGCCGAAGATATTGGATACCAGCGTTATAATAGACGGCAGGATCTTTGATATCTGCAAGACAGGTTTTGTTGAGGGGCCTTTGATTATACCGGATTTTGTACTGGAGGAGCTGAGGCATATTGCTGATTCATCCGATATCCTAAAACGGAACAGAGGTCGGCGGGGGCTGGACATACTTAACCGGATTCAGAAGGAACTGGATATTCCGGTGGTTATCTACGAAAATGACTTTAACGGCATAACGGAAGTTGACAGCAAGCTGCTTAAGGTGGCTCAAACCGTAAATGGAAAGGTTATTACAAATGATTATAATTTGAACAAGGTTGCCGAAGTCCAGGGCGTGGCGGTGCTTAATATCAATGAGCTGGCAAATGCAGTAAAACCCGTTGTTCTTCCGGGTGAGGAGATGGAGGTGCAGATAATTAAGGACGGGAAGGAAACGGGACAAGGTGTTGCCTATTTGGACGATGGCACCATGATCGTGGTAGACGGTGGGAAAAAACATGTAGGTGAGACAATAGGGGTACTGGTCACCAGCGTGCTTCAGACGGCTGCCGGCCGGATGATATTTGCCAAACCAAAAACAATGGATAAGGTGGGTTAAAGGACGTACCGGGGCGAGTTATAAATAACGGATTGTAATCCGTTGTTTTTTTTTGTATACTGTACTGGAAGAATGTACATGCATAAGAGAGGAACGAACAGAACAAAGATGGAAGGAAAGACTTATGCCGTTGTTGTTGCAGCCGGCAAGGGGAAGCGAATGGCTGCTGATGTCAGCAAACAGTTTATGATGCTAAGAGATAAACCTATAGTGGCACATACCCTTTCGGTTTTTGATGAACAGCCGGCGATTGATGCAATAGTTCTGGTGGTAGCAGCCAGGGATATTGAATATGCGGAGAAGAACATTGTAGAGCGCTATAAATATAAAAAGCCAATAGCGGTGGTGGAAGGCGGCATGGAACGTCAAAAATCGGTATACAACGGACTGATGTCCATTAAGGCCAATACCTCCGATATAGTGGTAATCCACGACGGAGTCAGGCCGTTGGTTACCGGAGCCATGGTACAGGATAGCATAGATGCCGCACGGGCATATGGAGCTGCTGTGGTAGGGGTGCCGGTTAAGGACACCGTCAAAAGGGTAAACAATGCGGGTTTTGTCATGTTCACTCCCCGACGAGATGAATTTTGGGTGGTGCAGACACCCCAGGCATTTAAATACGGCCTTATAAGGGAAGCCCATGAAAGGGCCATGCAGGACGGCTTCCAAGGTACCGATGACGCGGTGTTGGTGGAACGTTTGGGTCATCCGGTAAAGATGGTGAAAGGCTGTTACTCCAATATAAAGATTACCACCCGGGAGGATCTTGTTCTGGTTCAGGAATTTATGAATGATTTGGGAGGCATTGTATGAGAGTAGGTATCGGCTATGATGTACATCCATTGACCAAGGGCAGGGATTTGGTGCTGGGCGGAGTTTCCATACCTTTTGAAAAAGGGCTTGACGGCCATTCGGATGCCGATGTCCTTGTACATGCCGTGATTGACGCTCTGCTGGGGGCCGCAGGAATGGGAGATATAGGCAGGATGTTTCCCGATAACGACAATAGGTATAAAGGTATATCCAGCCTTCTTCTTTTGCGCCGGGTGGGAGAGCTCTTGAAAGAAGCCATGTTTGAGATAGAGAACATAGATGCCATCATAGTAGCTCAGAAGCCAAAAATTGCTCCTTATGTCCAACAAATGAAGGAAAATATGGCTGTGGAATTGGATATACAGACGGACAGAATAAATATAAAGGCTACAACCAGCGAAGGCCTGGGCTTTGTAGGCACAGGTGACGGTATGATAGCATATGCAGTTGCCCTGCTGAAATGATGAAAGCACTGCATTATTACCATTTAAGGCCAGTATAATATATTATATGAATATACCTTGGATTGACCAAAAGAATGTTGTTTTCGGCAGGAAGCAGACGGTATGAAATTGATACTGGTTTTTCCGGTTATAAGAAAGTGGATGAGCAGATAAGCATGGCAGATGGGACTGAAAAGCGGGATGCTATTTAAAGAAGGAGGTTGTAAAATGAAGAGGTGGATAGCGGTTTGGCTTTGTATTGGGGTTTTGTTTGTTGCATACGGGGTAAGTGCGAAGGCTCAGGTTGAAGAAGTGGTAAGCCTGGGAGCTGATTTAAACCAGCAGCAGCAGAAACAGATGCTTGAGCTGTTCAATGTAAAAGCCGATGAAGTAAGGATAATAAGGGTTACCAATCAGGAAGAGCGGGATTATCTGGAAGGCCTGGTGTCCAGCGACAAGATCGGGACCAGAGCCATATCCTCTGCTTATGTTTCACCGCTGGAAGAGGGCGAAGGGCTGGTGGTGGAAACCCATAACATAAACTGGGTTACCAAGGAAATGTATGCAAATGCCATGGCTACGGCCGGGATTGAAAATGCCCGCGTGATTGCAGCAGCTCCGTTCCCTGTGTCGGGTACCGCTGCTCTTACCGGCATCATGAAAGCCTTTGAGGAGATTACCGGAGAAGAGCTGGACGAAGAAGCCAAGAAGGTTGCCAATGAAGAATTGGTTACAACCGGCGATCTGGGAGAAGACATAGGAAAGGATGAAGCTGCCGCCCTCATTAAGGAAATAAAGGAAAGGATAGTACGGGAGCGTATTAAAGACCCAGAGGACATCAAAAGGATTATCCTGGAGATTGCGAAAGAACTTAATATTCAGCTGACCGAGGAACAGATAAACCAGATTATAGAGCTTATGAAGAAGATCAGCCAGTTGGATCTGGATATTGACAAGATAACCAATCAGCTGGAGAAGATATCAAAAAGCCTGGATAATATACGCAAAACCGTTGAGGCCAACAAGGGTATACTGGAACGCATATGGGAAGCCATCCGTGGCTTTATAAATTGGCTTGTCGGCCTTTTCGAATAAATGGAACATGACAACAGCTAAAAAAAAGGTAACGTTGACTTTACTGTAAGGAATATATTATAATTGATTAACCGTATGGTAAATGGGTATATGTTATGTAGAAGGCGATGAATGGGAAGAGTAGGCGTATAACATCCACAGAGAGGGATAATGACTGCGCTGAGAGTTATCCTGGATAGAGTATATGCTGAAGTGCACCCGGGAGCTGCATTCCTGAAAGCCAGGCGAGTAGGGAGTGACGTTTATACCGCGTTATGGTATCGAGGGGGGCATATTGGCCTTTATATGCCCAATCAGAGTGGAACCGCGGAAAAACCTTCGTCTCTGGCAACAGGGATGAAGGTTTTTATTTTGAGCTAAATTGTAGGCGGGTGAGGAAATCATGTTTAAACGTATTCGCAAAGATATACAGGTTATACTGGATCGGGATCCTGCGGCTCGGAATACGCTGGAGGTAATACTGTGCTACCCAGGCTTTCACGCAGTTTTGATGCACAGGCTGGCCCATTGGTTTTACAATAAGGGTTTTAACCTAATAGCGCGATTCATCTCCCAGTTCAGCCGTTTTATAACCGGAATAGAGATACATCCTGCTGCCAAGATCGGGGAGGGGCTGTTCATTGATCATGGTATGGGGGTTGTTATAGGTGAAACCACCGAAATTGGGGATAATGTAACCATTTACCAGGGAGCTACATTGGGTGGAACCGGCAAGGAAACCGGGAAACGACATCCTACCATAGGCAACAATGTGGTTATAAGTGCCGGGGCAAAGGTTTTGGGTCCCTTCAAGGTGGGTGATAATTCAAAGATCGGCGCCAATGCCGTTGTGCTGAGCGAAGTTCCGCCGAATTGTACTGTGGTGGGCGTGCCGGGTAGGATTGTCAGAAAGGATAATAAACGGGTTGCATCGGCAAGGGATGAGATCGATCTGGATCAGGTTCGGCTGCCGGATCCCATAGCCGATCAGATAAAAGAGATTAACAAAAGGATTAATACTCTGGAAGAAAGAATAAAGGAGCTGGAGGGTAGGTTAAACAATGAAGCTATATAATACGCTTACCAGACAAAAGGAAGAATTTATTCCCCTTGTTGAAGGAGAGGTGCGCATGTACTCCTGCGGTCCGACGGTATACGATTATTTCCATATAGGCAATGCGCGCCCCTTTATCATATTTGATACTTTAAGAAGGTATATGGAGTACAAGGAATACAAGGTGATCTTTGTACAGAATTTCACGGATATTGATGACAAGATGATAAACCGGGCCAATGAAGAGGGTATTTCTGTAAAGGAGTTGGGAGATCGGTTTATAGAGGAGTATTTTAAAGATGCCGATGCCCTGGGTATAAAACGGGCCACCTTCCACCCCCGGGCTACCGAGCATATTGATGATATGATTGCTTTTATACAGAAGCTTTTGGAGAAGGGGATGGCATATGAGGTAGATGGCAATATCTATTTTGATACGTCGACATCAGCGGAATACGGAAAGCTGTCCGGACAGAGGCTGGAGGAGCTGGAAGCCGGTGCCCGTGTAGATGTGGAGGAAGGGAAGAAAAACCCGATGGATTTTGCGTTGTGGAAGGCTCAGAAACCCGGGGAACCTGCCTGGGATAGTCCTTGGGGCAAGGGAAGGCCGGGATGGCATATAGAATGTTCGGTAATGGCGATCAAATACCTGGGAGAGACCATTGATATCCATTCGGGAGGCCAGGATCTCATATTTCCCCATCATGAAAACGAAATAGCCCAGAGTGAAGGCGCTACCGGCAAACCTTTTGCCCGGTACTGGCTGCATAACGGGTATATCAACGTGGACAATCAAAAAATGTCCAAATCTCTGGGCAATTTCTTCACCGTCCGTGAAATTCTGAAGGAGTACGATCCCGAGGTGGTGAGGCTGTTCATGCTTTCAGCTCACTACCGAAATCCCATCAATTTTGGCCGGGATATGCTAAACCAGGCCAAAAGCGCTCTGGAGAGGCTATATAACTGCAAAAACAACTTGCTCCATCTGATGCAGAATGCTGCGGATAAAGAGCTTACCGCCGAAGAAGAGAGTTTTGCCGATGGTTTGACGAGCTATAAAAGGAAATTTGAAGATGCAATGGATGACGATCTGAATACCGCCGATGCTTTGGCTGCCATCTTTGATATGGTCAGGGAGCTGAATTCTGTACTCACCCCTCAAAGCCCCAAAAAGCTGGTTGAAAAGGCTTACGGATTGTTTGATGAATTGACCGGTGTGCTGGGACTTTTGAGGAAAGCCACGTCCCAGCAAGAACTTGATGCCGAGATAAAGATGCTGATTGAGAAACGGCAGCAGGCCCGTAAGGAAAGGAACTGGGCAGTGGCCGATCGGATAAGGGATGAGCTGAGAGAGCGGGGAATCATACTTGAGGATACTCCCCAGGGGGTAAGGTGGTATTTTAAAAAATCCGATTGATATTAAAGCAAACCCTTACGGAAGGTACGGAAAGCCCTTATAAAGTCTCATTAAGCAAAGAGTTGCTGTTATCCTGGCTGTCAGGCCTGTATGCTACCATACTTATGTGCTCAATGCCGGCCTCATAAAAGGGCTTTCCGTACGGGATAAATCCCAGCTTTTTATAAAAGTCCTGAACCCAAATCTGGGCGTGTATATGCACCTCATCGATACCGCTGTTGAAGGCCTTTTGGAGCAGGGATTTGACGATCAAAGTTCCTATGTGTTGTTTTCTGTACTCCCGCAATACGGCAATCCTTCCCAGATAGCATTTGCCGTCCTGGACAAACAGCCTTCCCGTACCTATAGGACTGCTGTTCATGTATACCAATATATGCCGGGCGATTTTATCCATATCATCTATTTCAAGTTCAGGGGGGACATTCTGTTCTTTTACGAACACCTGAAAGCGTACTCTGTAGGCATCTGTCAAATCATCGGGGCCTTCCAACCATTTGATTCTTATCACACATGCTCTCCCTTTCTTCAAATAATTTGTGCCGCCTGTCCATTCTGCCCTTTCATCTCATGGGTATCAGCGATGTGTTAAGGGGATTTCATTATTAAGAAAGATACATTAAACCACAGAATATGTCAATCTCATGATTCGCTTTTTTATTTTGTGTTTATTTTCTGAAAAATCCCTTGTTTAGCGGTTGGATGGAATTCTTTGATTGATAAGTTGCGGTGTTTTGTAAACAAAAAATGAACCGGTGCTTTATATAGGCAAAGATGAATGAGCAAGAATATGGTATAATATTCTCTAAGTAATACAAATACAGGAAACACATGAGCTTTTGCTGAAATAATCAGAGGTGATCCAATGGAGGCTAAAACCGTATCCTATTCAAAAACCATCATGTCCCAGATTGTACTGCCCGAACAGGCTAATCCGGCAGGCAATATTCACGGTGGCGAGATTATGAAGATGATGGATAATACCGCCTATGTAGTTGCGCGAAAGCACTGTAGAACAAATGTGGTGACGGCAAGGGTTGATGAATTGGAGTTTTATCAGCCGGTTGTTGTGGGGCAGCTGGTAACATGTAAGGGGCAGCTTGTGTTTGTAGGGCGAAGTTCCATGGAGGTATTGGTGCAGGTTGAAGTGGAGGACTTAAGTTCGGATCAGCCGCCCATCGTGGCATTAAAAGCTTTTTTTACCATGGTTGCTTTGGATGAAAATTGCCGTCCGGTGGAGGTGCCCAGACTTATATTGGAGACTGAAGAGGAAAAGAGGGCTTTTGAGGACGGAAAGAAGAGGTATCAAACCTATAAGAGGAGGCGACAGAAAAGAACATGATTGCCTGCTGATTAAAGCAGTATAGGACGTCAAAGGTCTTATGGCAAGCATATGTATAACAGCAGGAACCATGATGGAAGCACAAAATATGTTTGGCGGGGGTTAATATGGATCCGTATAAAGTGCTGGGGATCAGACCGGGGGCTTCTTCTCAGGAGATAACAAAGGCCTACAACGAGATGATAAGCAGGTATCGTTCTGATAGATTTGCCGATACTGTTTTGCAGGAAGCAGCCCGACAAAAGCTTCGGGAGATAGAACAGGCTTATTCGATACTCCTCGGCGGAGATGTGAATGAAATTTCCGGGCAGGAGAAGGAGCTGCCGGAGGAACGGGCGGATGTCAGGGAAGAAAACCCATATCAGCAGATTCGCAGGCTTGTTCAGCTTGGCAGCTTGGATCAGGCCGAAGCTGCCTTAAGGAGACTGGAAACAAAAACAGCCCAGTGGCATTATCTTACCGGAATTATATTGTGGAAAAGGGGTTGGTATTCGGAAGGCCGCTCCCATATACAGCGAGCTGTGGACATGGCGCCCTGGAATCGGGAGTATAGCGAAACTCTGGCTCGTATAATGAAGGCATATTATCCGTTTCCAAACCTTGCGGGTCTTTCAGAGGGTTCTGTTCAGTGTAATTGTCGGACTTTCTTGCGCTGTTACGATTTTTTGTTTAAATGTATCTGCAGGGATAATTCTATTGACGGTTAAACATAAGCCTGATAAAGCACCAACTTTTTCAAAGAGGAAAACTTTAATTTGGTATAAAAAAGTAGATGTGAATTGGAGGTTATACAATTGGAGAAGGAAATGAGGACCAGCCGCAGGCTTATTACCCTATGCGTATACGCAGCTTTTTTTCTTATAGGCATTACCGTTACCGTATTCGGCCCCACCATGTCATATCTGATGGAAGACTATAACGTGGGGCTGGCTCAGGCCGGTCTATTGGTTACATTTATGGCCCTTGGAAGAATGCTGCTTGTGGTATTCTGCGGAATATTATCGGATTATATCGGCAGCAAGTGGGTTGTGATAATGGGTACTGCCTGTCTGGCCACTGGCCTTATCGGCATCGGCAGTTTATCCTTATTCCCCTGGGCATTGTTTTTTGCCTTTATTGCGGGAATAGGACACGGAGCTGTCGATACTGCAGCCAGCTCAACAATGCTGGAATTATATCCTGATAAGGCCAGCAGCGCTCTTAACAGGGCCAACATGTTCTATGCCATCGGATGCCTTGTGGGACCGTTGATTTCCGGAACGATCCTTAGCTTTACCTCTTTTTGGCGGATTATCTATTATATAAATGCAACGGTTGGACTTATCATCACCTTATCGATTGCGTTTCAGACCTTTCCCCGCAGGGCTGAAGCCGGACAAAAGACCCAAATATGGGCTTTTAGGGAGATATATACGTCGGCTTGCGTGTGGCTGCTTGCCCTTATAATGTTTTTATATTCCGGCTCGGGTTACAGCATTAATACCTGGATTAATAAATATATGGGGGATGTGGTAAAACTCCCGGTATTCTTGGCGTCGGGGACCCTTGCGATATATAACCTGGGGCTGGCATTGGGCAGATTCGTCTGCAGCATGGTTAGTGAAAGGTTGGGATATAACAGGGTCATTCTTCTAAGCAGTCTGGGTGGAGCGATGTCCATCACCCTGGCTCTTTTTTGCAAATGGGTACCCCTAACCATTATAGGCCTGGGATTTACAGGGTTTTTCTTCGGCAGTCTGTTCCCGACGGCAATTGCCATAGGGGGTGGAATGTATCCCGATAAAAAAGGAGCTATTACAGGTATACTCGTAATGACGGCGGCGCTTGGAGGCATGACCGTACCGGCCATCACAGGTGTTATCTCCGATGCGGTGGGTGTGGGGCTGGGCATGAAATCCTTATTGTTCTGGAGTATTGCAATGGTTGTGGCAGGTGCGTGGATATTCGCATACAGGAATAAGAGCAGTTCATCGGGTATTTCGAAGTGAGATTTTGAACATTTAATTTATACTGCTTGCATACGAAATGCCATGTTGGTAGTATAATTTATTTTCCACAGCTGGAGCTCAAACATTTACCTATGCCTGCCGGGCTATGGGTCACCTGAATGTCAGGATTCTTATGTGAAGAAGGGAGTTGCACTGACGGCTGTTCGGGAACTATGTTATGCGGTGTCGTCATGGCGAATCCGGTTGCATGGTATAAAAACTGCTGGTATAATAAGATTGGAATAAGATTGAATCCATGGCGGAGAATTGGCATGTTGCTGAATGAAGTCCTGGCAGATATTATATCCAAGCAGAAGATAAAGGGATGTAATGAAATGGATGAAGGATACGAAAGTTACCTGTATAAGCGGTATCGGCCTGGGGAAGTCCGAACAATGGCAGTATTGGGACCAAGCTCTGGAAAGCCGATATATTGCATCAATACTGATATGATAACATATTCGAAAACAGAAACTATCGGGTGATAAGACAGAGGAAATGACGGGTGCTCATGTCATTTTCCTCTGTTATTGTTTTAGTAAGTTTCTGCATCAAATTTTTCCTGTTTTGACACGCTGGTTTTTATGCAGAGTGAGTGCGGGGAAAGCAATTTGGCAATATGTCAAGGGGAGGTATATATATTGAAAAGGACTCCACTATATGAGAAACACATCTCTTTGGGTGCCAGAATGACGGATTTCAGCGGTTGGATGATGCCTCTTCAGTATTCGGGCATTCTGCAGGAACACGAAGCGGTACGTACTGCAGCGGGACTATTTGATGTATCCCATATGGGACAGATCCTGGTGGAAGGAGAAGCAGCCGGGGAATTTGTTCAAAGGCTGATAACCAATGATATATCAAAGATAAAGGATTTTCAGGTCCTCTATTCTCCCATGTGTTATCCTGATGGTGGAACGGTAGATGACGTGCTGATTTACAAACTCGATGTTGATAGGTATATGATTGTGGCCAATGCAGCCAATACACAGAAGGATTTGGAGTGGATAGAACATCATCGGGAAGGAAACGTTGTCGTCAGGAATGTGTCGGAAGATTATGCCCTGCTGGCACTGCAGGGTCCCATGGCGCAGGACATTTTGCAGAAGTTAGTTGATTTTCCCCTTGAACAACTTAGATTCTTCAGATTTGCAAAAGGGGTTAATATTGCGGGGGCAACCGGTTTGATATCCCGCACCGGCTATACCGGCGAAGACGGTTTTGAAATATATGCGCCGCCTCAGACGGCAGTCCGGCTGTGGGATAGGATTATGGAGGTCGGAGCGGAGTACAGGCTTGCTCCGGCGGGGTTGGGTGCCAGAGATACCCTGCGGTTCGAAGCTGCCCTGCCCCTCTACGGTCATGAGCTTTCCGAGGATGTTTCACCTTTGGAAGCCGGGCTTGACAGGTTTGTCAGGCTGGACAAGGGTGATTTCATAGGAAGGGAGGCCTTATTCAAGCAAAGCAGGGAAGGGATTCAGCGAAGGTTGGTGGGGCTTGAAATTGTGGATCGGGGAATAGCCAGGCATGGCTGTCAGGTTAAGGCTGATGATCGGCCTATAGGGCAGGTTACTTCCGGGAGTTTTTCCCCGACCCTAAAGAAGAATTTGGCTCTGGCACTGGTGGAAAGCCGGTTTGCTGAGGAGAATACATATGTTGATGTTGTCGTGAGAAACAAATTGTTAAAGGCAAAGGTAATTAAAACACCCTTCTATGTCAAACGATATAAAAAGTGAATTTACCCCGTGCCTAAAATTCGAGCATGTATAATTAGTTAAATACAAGAGGAGGTATGCCGTATATGAAGGTTGTGGAAGGACTAAAATATACAAAGGACCATGAATGGGTGAAAGTAGACGGAAGCAAAGCAATAATCGGGATAACCGATTATGCTCAGGATGCGTTGGGGGACATCGTATTCGTGGATCTGCCCCAGCCGGGCAGCGTTGTCAATGCCGGCGATGCGCCTGCCGTGGTTGAGTCGGTAAAAGCAGCGTCAGATATTTATTCACCGGTTTCCGGAACAATTATCGAAGTCAATACCGAACTTGAGAATTCGCCCGAGCTCATAAACGAAGATCCCTATCAAAACTGGATCATGATAGTGGAAATGAAAGATCCAGGAGAGCTGGACGCTTTGATGGATGCCGCTGAATATGAGGAATTTTGTAAGGAGGAAGCCTGAGAATGGGTTGGTATGTTCCTAATACAAGCCAGGACCGGATGGCAATGCTTGAGGAATTGGGGCTTGAAATGGTGGAACAGCTGTTTGAGAGCATCCCCCGTGATGTACGCATAAAGGGCAATCTTAACCTGCCCGAGTCCTTATCCGAAATGCAGCTTGTACGCCATATGCGGGAGATTGCGGGGAAAAATAAAACTGTGGATGACTATGTCTGCTTTCTGGGGGCGGGAGCCTACGACAGATATATTCCCAGCGTTGTAGGCCATATTCTTTCCCGGCAGGAGTTCTACACCTCCTATACTCCCTATCAGCCTGAGATCAGCCAGGGAACCTTACAGGCTATTTTTGAATACCAGACCATGATCTGCCAGCTGACCGGTATGGAGGTAGCCAATGCATCCATGTACGATGGAGCTTCAGCACTGGCTGAGGCCGTTTCCATGGCCTGTCAGGTAACGGGCAGAAAAAAGGTTTTGATGGCAAGAAGCGTGCATCCTGAAGGCAGAAGGGTAGTACATACTTACAGCAAGTTCAGAGGGATACAGCTGGACGAGGTGGGGTACGATGACGGAAGGCTGAATATGGAAGAGCTGAAGAGCAGGATGTCCGATGAAATAGCCGCTGTTGTAATACAAAACCCCAATTTCTTCGGGATTATAGAGTCTCTGGATGAGATTGGCGAGATATCCCATGCCCACGGCGCTTTATTTATTGCAAGTGTCAACCCTATCTCCCTTGCTGTTCTCAAACCGCCGGGAGATGCAGGGGCCGATATTGCCGTGGGAGAGGGGCAATCCCTGGGGAATCCCCTGAACTTCGGCGGGCCTTACCTGGGATTTATGGCCACCTCCCAGAAGCTGATGCGGAGGATGCCCGGAAGGATTGTGGGTCAAACCGTGGATGCATCAGGCAGCAGGGCTTTTGTATTGACCATTCAGACCAGGGAACAGCACATACGCAGGGAAAAGGCTACTTCCAACATCTGTACAAATCAGGCCCTGAACGCTTTGGCAGCCACAGTGTATCTGGCATTGATGGGACGTGAAGGCCTTAAGGAGCTTGCCCGGCTTTCAATGCAAAAGGCTCACTATGCATATCAAAGGCTTACATCACAGGGAGGCTGCTCTGCCTTGTTTTCAGCTCCGTTTTTTGATGAATTTGCGGTTAGAAGCCCTGTTCCGGTTGAAGATTTGAATAAAAAACTATTGGAAAGTAAAATCATTGGGGGTTACGCATTGGAACGGGATTATCCCGAGCTAAAGGGCGGCTGGCTGATAGCCGTCACTGAAAAAAGGACAAAGGGCGAGATCGACATGTTGACCGAAAAGGTGGGAGAGCTATGCGGGAAAGAAAACTGATTTTTGAAATAAGCAGGCCGGGCCGGAAGGCGTACTCCCTGCCCGAATGCGATGTGCCTGAACTTAAGCTGGAAGATATGGTTCCCAGGGAGTGTTTAAGGGATAAGGATGCCCAGCTTCCCGAAGTCGGCGAAGTGGATGTTGTACGGCATTATACATGCCTTTCCCAGCTCAATCATGGCGTGGATTCGGGATTCTATCCGTTAGGGTCGTGTACTATGAAGTATAATCCCAAAGTCAATGAGGATGTAGCCGGGCTGGAAGGCTTTACACAAGTTCATCCCCTTCAGCCTGTGGATATGGTTCAGGGCTGTCTGGAGATCATGTATAAAACCGACAGATTTTTGTCTGAGATTACCGGTATGGACAGGTTTTCCCTGCAACCTGCTGCCGGCGCCCAGGGTGAGATGGTAGGGCTTATGATGATCAAGGCTTATCATCACCATCGCGGGGATATAAAGCGTAATAAGATCATCGTTCCCGATTCGGCCCATGGAACAAACCCGGCTTCGGCTGCCATGGCGGGTTTTAAAATGGTGGAGGTAAAGTCAAACGAAAGAGGAGAGGTGGATTTGGAAGCGCTTAAGTCGGTGGTCGATGATGAAACCGCCGGACTTATGTTGACAAATCCAAACACATTGGGCCTTTTCGAAGAAAATATACTGCAGATATCGCGTATCGTCCATGAGGCGGGCGGTTTGCTGTATTACGATGGCGCCAACATGAATGCCATATTGGGAGTGGCACGGCCGGGGGATATGGGCTTTGATGTGGTTCATTTGAACCTGCATAAGACATTTAGCACTCCCCACGGAGGCGGGGGGCCGGGAGCGGGACCCGTAGGCGTGAAAAAAGAACTGGTACCCTTTTTACCCGTACCAATTGTAGAATTTAAGGACGGCGAATACTATCTTGATTATGATAGACCCCTTTCAGTGGGCATGGTTAAATCGTTCTACGGCAATTTCAATGTTGTTGTCAAAGCCTATGCCTATATAATGTCGTTGGGAGCTGAAGGCCTGAAAAGGGTGGCCGAAACCGCCGTCCTTAATGCCAACTACATCATGCAGCGGCTTAAGAAGCATTATTTGCTGCCGTATGATCGTTCCTGCATGCACGAGTTTGTTATATCAGCGCAAAAACAAAAGGAAAAGGGCATATCGGCCATGGATATAGCCAAGCGTTTAATGGATTTTGGCTTTCATCCGCCTACGGTATACTTTCCGCTTATTGTGAAGGAAGCGCTGATGATAGAACCTACCGAGACCGAGAGCAGGGAAACCCTGGACGCATTTGTTGAGGCAATGGTTCGGATTGCTCGGGAAGTGGAGGACGAACCCGATAGGGTTAAGCAGGCACCCCATTTCACGCCGGTTAGGAGGCTGGATGAGGCAAGAGCCGCCAGAAACCCGGTATTGAGATGGACTCCATAGAGGGTTACGAATGTCTGCTACTCCTATAAAGACATAAATAAGAAGGAGCAGCGCTGATTTTTGGCTGCTCCTTTACTAATATGCGAGCCTTTACGGTATTGTCCCATCTGCTCACAGGTATTATTGTTCGCGAAGCCTTTTTTCCAGAGCATCCAGCTGGTTGGCCAGCTCTTTAGGAAGCTTATCCCCAAATGTGGCGTAAAACTCACGGATAGAGGCGACTTCACGCAACCAGTCTTCCCTGTCTACGCTCAACAGCTCCTGCATGGTGCTGCTGTCTACGTCAAGCCCGGTGGTATCAATGCCATCCGGGGTGGGCATGTAGCCGATGGGGGTTTTGACGGCCTTGCCTTCTCCCGATACCCTTTCGAAAACCCATTTTAATACTCGGCTGTTTTCACCAAAGCCAGGCCATAACCATTTACCGTCTTTGTCCTTACGGAACCAGTTGACGTAGAAGATCTTGGGAAGTTTTTCGGGGTCAGCTTTTGCTCCTATGTTAATCCAGTGCTGCAGATAATCGCATATGTGATATCCGCAGAAGGGAAGCATTGCAAAGGGATCACGGCGCACCTTTCCGATTTTATCAGATATTGCGGCTGCCGTTATTTCAGATCCCATAATGGAAGCTATGAATACCCCGTGATTCCAATCGAAGCTCTGATGTACCAAGGGTACGGTGGTAGGCCTGCGACCGCCTACTAAAATAGCTGAAATCGGAACTCCATTCGGATCTTCCCATTCTGGAGCGATGGACGGGCACTGTCTTGCAGGTACCGTGAAACGTGCATTCGGATGAGCAGCAGGGGTTTCGGAACCAGGATACCAGTCATTGCCTCTCCAGTCAATAAGATGCCCGGGAGGATCATATCCTATACCTTCCCACCATATATCTCCGTCATCAGTTAAAGCTGCATTGGTGAATATGGCATTTTTACTGATAGTTTTCATGGCATTTGGGTTGGATTCCATTGACGTACCAGGTGCAACTCCGAAGAAACCAGCCTCGGGATTGATGGCATATAGCCTTCCGTCTTTCCCGAATTTCATCCATGCTATATCATCTCCTATGGTTTCAACCTTCCATCCAGGGATGGTGGGAACCAGCATGGCAAGATTCGTCTTTCCGCAGGCGCTTGGGAAAGCTGCTGCGATATATTTTCGTTCACCTTTTGGATTGGTGATGGCCAGGATAAGCATATGTTCAGCCAGCCATCCCTCATCACGGGCCATTACCGAAGCAATTCGAAGGGCAAAGCATTTCTTGCCCAGAAGAGCGTTGCCGCCGTAGCCCGAACCGTATGACCAAATGGTCCTCTCTTCGGGGAAGTGACTGATGTATTTCTGCTCCATAGGGGCACATGGCCATGCCACATCCTTTTCACCTTCAGCAAGGGGTGCTCCTACCGAGTGGAGGCAGGGTACAAATTCGCTGTCCTCACCCAGGGCATCCAGAACCTGTTTGCCCATGCGGGTCATTATGCGCATATTAACCACAACATAAGGGCTGTCGGTAAGCTGCACGCCAATTTTCGATATGGGCGACCCAATCGGTCCCATCGAAAAGGGTATTACGTACATGGTTCTGCCCTTCATACAACCATCGTATAATGCTGTCATAGTTTTTTTGAGCTCGACTGGATCTATCCAGTTGTTGGTTGGACCGGCATCTTCCTTTGTTCTTGAAGCTATAAATGTCCTTTCTTCAACGCGGGCAACATCTGACGGATGGCTTCTGAAAAGGTAGCAACCGGGACGTTTCTCCGGATTTAAGGGGGTGGCTGCGCCTGAAGCAACCATTTGCTGGAGAAGTCTATCATTTTCTTCCTGGGATCCATCGCACCAGTAAACTCTATCCGGTTTGCACAGTTTTGCCATTTCGTCTACCCATTCCTGCAATTTTTTATTTTGGGTCATAGTAATACTCCTTTCTGTTTATTTTGCTGTTCCACATATATTTATTTCCCACTGTTATACAGAAGGATTTATATATAAGCCATTCAGGCGATAGGTTATATATCGGCCAAATATGTATATTTGTATACCGCGTATGACCGGCAGGGCAAAGCGGAGGTTAATTCCGTCATAGCCCTTAATTTATATATACCCGGATACAGCATATTAAAAAAACATTCAAAATTAATGTTAGCACAAACAAGGGATAAATTCAATACAATTTTGACAATTCAAACTTGCAAAATTGATAAAATTGGACGGAACAAATCATTGTTTTTTGGTATACA
>LFSE01000093.1 GCA_001513075.1 Clostridiales bacterium DTU074
CCCGCCGGCACGGCTCACGGCGTCCTCATCTTCTCGGGAGACGGGAAATTGCTGCGCTCCCTGATCAATTCCGATATCACCATCGTAATGAATGCCGATGTGTCAGGCGCCGATAATATCTTTTTACGAAGGGATGATATAAGGTTTAGTCCGGAGAAATTTACCCAGTATGCGGATGCTACGGTAATAAGAGGCGCCGCAAACGGCCATCGGTTCGGAACCCTGAACTCAATCAGTATTGACCAGGAGGGGCGAATCATCGGATATTATTCCAACGGCCAATCCCGTGAGGATGGAGTACTGGCCATAGCCTTGTTCAACAATCCGGCAGGTTTAAACAAGATAGGCAATAACCTGTTCGAGGATTCAGTCAATGCTGGTCTGCTCGGCTACAACAGAGCGGGTATTGCCGGCAGAGGCAGCATTATTCCCGGTGCCCTTGAAATGTCCAATGTGGATCTGGCAAAAGAGTTTACCGATATGATAGTTGCCCAGAGAGGCTTCCAGGCCAATTCAAGGATTATTACCGTGGCAGACGAAATGCTGCAGGAATTGGTCAACATTAAGCGTTAAAGCTTATTTTAAGTTCACAGCCGGTTAACCGGCTGTGAACTTAAAGTAACATTTGGGGAGTTGTTATAATGATAAAAGTAACCCGATTTAACGGTGAAGAATTCTTTATAAACCCGGATTTAATCCAGTATATTGAAAGAACTCCTGATACGGTTATAACCTTAACCAATGACAGAAAGGTAGTGGTGAGGGAAGGGGTTGAGGAAATAATCCGGCGGATTACTGAATTCAAACGAAGGATTTACCTGTTTCCGCTAGATGAGGATGAACGGTTGGAGGGCGAGGTGTAACAATGGATATAGCAACGCTGGCAGGAATTATTGCAGGGATATCGTTTATTATAGCAGGGATACAAATGTCAGGCGATCTGAGCAGCTATTACGATGCCCCTGCCATTATGATAACTTTGGGTGGAACCTTTGCAGCAACGCTGGTATCGTATCCTTTTAAAAGGGTGCTGGAAGTCTTTAAAATTGCCAAAAACCTTTTTTTCACCAGAACGCAGGATTCGAAAACTATAATAAATCAAATTATCGAATTAGCAAATATTGCCAGGAAAGAAGGGCTGTTGGCCCTTGAGGAAGCTGCCTATCAATTGGACGAGCCGTTTCTGCAAAAGGGTATATTGCTCATAGTTGATGGTACCGATCCGGAACTGGTGAGAAATATCATGGAAGCCGAACTATCCTTCCTTGAGGAACGGCACAGCCAGGGACAGGCGATGTTTGAAACCATGGCTTCCCTGGCCCCGGCCTTTGGAATGATCGGCACCCTTATAGGCCTGATCAATATGCTCAAGGTTCTGGATGATCCCTCCTCGGTAGGACCAAATATGGCTGTAGCATTGGTTACCACCTTTTATGGCTCCCTGCTGGCAAATTTATTTTTTACTCCGATGGCAACCAAACTTAAATACAGAAGTTCGCAGGAAGTGCTGTATAAGGAAATCATGCTGGAAGGGATGTTATCGATACAGGCCGGTGAAAACCCCAGGATAATTGAGGAGAAGCTAAAAGCCTTTATACCGCCTGATGAAAGAAAGAGCTTAAACGAAAAAACATCCGAAGGTGAAGGGCAAAATGAATAGAAGACAAAGGAAAAAAAGCAAACCAGCCGGGATTGCTGAATGGTTTGTGACCTATTCCGATATGGTCACCCTGCTATTAACCTTTTTTGTCATGCTGTATTCCTTTTCAACAATAAACGCTCAAAAATGGGAAGCCCTGGTCCGATCTCTCAGAGGCAACATAGGAGTACTGGAAGGCGGAACCAGTCTTGAACAACAGCAAAGGATTGATGACAAATCTATCCCCGAGATAGATCTAGAACAGCTGGAGGGGTACAGAAAAAACAGGGAGGAGGGCAAGGCTGAGGAGGACCCGTTTTTGAAGCTGTACCGGGATATAAAAGAATACATTGAAATAAATGAAATTCCAGCTGAATTGGAATTGTCCCCAACCCATACCGAGATTCTCATCCGATTCAAGGACTACGTTTTGTTTGATGTGGGAAAATCGGAGCTAAAGGCCGAAGCAAGGGAAATCCTGGATAGGATTGCCGATGTATTGCTCCATTACAAAGATCAGATTGACAGGGTAAGGGTCGAGGGGCACACGGACACCCAGCCAATTAATACCGTGTTTTATCCAACTAATTGGGAACTGTCAGCCGACCGGGCTATCAAAGTGGTAAGATATTTCCAGGAACACCACGGATTTCCCGGCAATAAACTTTCCGGGGAAGGCTATGGCGAATACTACCCAATAGCATCAAACAACACCGCCGAAGGAAGGGCCAGAAACCGGCGGGTGGACGTTCAAATAGTTCGGGCGGTGAACCCAGATGAGATTCAAACAATTGAGTAAAGGAGTTAAGGTTTGGGTATGAAAAAATGGTTAGCAATTATTTTCAGCGTATTGGCCATCCTGCTGGTAGGCATTGTTTTAGTGATTTATGCCCTGTCAAATTCATCGCAGGCTAAAGACAAAACAGGCAAAGAAGAGAATAAGGAAGTTATCACCATACACAGCGATAATCCCTTTATTACCAATTTGAAGGACAGTAATTCCTACTTGAAGGTGGATATATCCATCGAGATTGAAGATCCAAGGGAAGCCGAGTTATTAAAGAAAAACATGTACAAAATGAGGGATGCGGTAATCAAGATATTGCGAAATGTGTCAGAAGACGACATGAAACGCAGCGATATTCAGGAAAGTATAAAAAATCAAATAAAACAGGATTTAAAGGAGAAGCTCAAAATTGATACAATAACTGGGATATATTTTAATGAGTTTGTAGTACAATAGCTGGATATGAGTTAATAAGGGGGTACTGTCTGGTGGCCGAAGTATTGTCGCAGCGTGAAATTGATGAGCTTTTAAATGCTTTTATATCCGGTGAGGTCAGCATAGACGATATTCAGGAACAAGCTCAGGAAAAAAAGATCAGCGTTTACGATTTCAGAAGGCCTAAGAAATTTGCCAAAGATCAATTGCGTACCCTGCAGATTATACATGAAAATATGGCAAGGCTTTTAGGATCGTACTTTTCGGGTGTTCTGCGGGTTTACAGCCATATTGAATTGATATCGGTGGAACCCCAGACCTACGGTGAATTTATAAATTCACTTCCCAATCCGGTTATCATGGGCATAATTGGTTTCAAACCGCTAAAAGGCTCCATTATACTTGAGGTATCAACAAACGTGATGTATGCAATAATCGATCGCATGTTAGGCGGAATAGGCTCATCACCTGAAAAGGTAACGAGTTTTACCGAAATAGAAATTGCTTTGATCGAACGAATCCTCAAACAGATATTGCAGGTTATGAACAATTCCTGGTCCAATGTGGTGGATGCCGACTTCAGACTGGAACAGATTGAAACAAATGCTCAATTTGCCCAACTGGCTTCTCCAAACGAGACCATTGCTATTATCACCCTTGAAGTGCACATAGGTGACGTCGAGGGAATAATGAATATATGCATACCTTACCTGGTCATCGAGCCTATTATTACTCAGCTGAGTTCAAAGTATTGGTTCTCGGAAAACTATGCCGGGGACAATAAGGAGAAGTATTCAAACATAATAGCTGCACAAATCGAAAATACCCAGCTTGAGGTAAAGGTGGTTCTCGGTGAAACCGAAATAAGCGTAAGGGATCTCCTGGATCTCCAGGTAGGGGACGTTATAACCCTGCGAAAAAAGGTTGATGAGGATATTTCGGTATACGTCGGTGATATGGAAAAATTTCATGGAGTGGTTGGTGTGAAGGATCGTAATCTGGCAGTACAAATTACCAGTCTATGTGAAAGGGGAAATTAACAGATGGATTTCAATGATATGCTTTCTCAAGATGAAATTGACGCTTTGCTGAGAAATAAAGAATTACAATCCCTATCAGCTCAATCGCTATCTTCGGAAGAAATTGATGCAATAGGGGAAATAGGCAATATCGTAATGGGGACGGCAGCAACCACTCTGTCAACCCTTATAAACAAAAAAGTGCTTATAACAACCCCTAAAGTGACCATAACCACCTTAAAAGAACTTGCAAAGCAGTATCCCATTCCCTTTGTTGCGGTAGAAGTTAAATATACTGAAGGATTGGAAGGTACCAATATCCTCATCATACAGGAAAGGGATGTCAAGATAATAACCGATCTCATTTTGGGTGGGGATGGCACCAACATTGGCGGTACAATTACCGACATGCACTTAAGCGCCATAGGGGAAGTAATGAATCAGATGATGGGTTCGGCCTGTACATCGCTGTCCACAATGCTGTATAAAAACATTCTGATATCGCCCCCGAACACTTTTATAATGGATTTCAGCAGCGAATCTCTCTATACCATTTTTGACAGCGACGAGCAAATAGTAAATGTCACCTTCAGAATGGTGGTGGAAGGGCTTATTGACAGCTACATGATGCAGCTTATACCCATTGATTTTGCCAAGGAACTGCTGGAGAGTCTGTTGAGTGACAATGAAGCGGCACAAGATGCTATTGACAGGCTCCCGCAACAACAGGAATCGTCCTCAATCTCCGAACCCGAAAAGCAACGATCGGAATCATCACCGGCAAAAAGCCAGAGGACCAGGCCTGTTGATGTTCGGCCGGTTTCCTTTCAGCCTTTGGAAGAAAGGCCTTCGGCAGACGGGAAAAGCAATATCGATATAATACTGGATGTCCCGCTCCAGGTATCCGTTGAACTGGGACGAACCCGTAAACTGATTAAAGAGATCCTTGGACTGAGCGCCGGTTCTGTAATTGAATTGGATAAAATGGCAGGTGATCCTGTAGATATATTGGTAAATGGAAAGATGATTGCAAAGGGTGAAGTAGTTGTAATTGACGACAGTTTCGGCGTCAGGATAACGGATATAATCAGCCCGGACAAGAGAATATCAAACCTGAAATAATAAACATCCAGGGAGGATTGACGCTATGTCAAAAAAGATTCTAATAGTAGACGACGCTGCATTTATGCGCATGATGATAAAGGATATTTTGACAAAAAACGGCTTCATCGTAGCGGGAGAAGCAGAAAACGGTATAAAAGCGGTTGAAAAATATAAGGAGCTTCGACCCGATCTCGTTATAATGGATATCACCATGCCCGACATGGATGGAATTCAAGCGGTAAGGGAAATAAAAAAGATAGACCCCGGCGCAAAGATAGTCATGTGTTCCGCCATGGGGCAACAGGCCATGGTAATTGAATCCATTCAGGCGGGAGCAAGGGATTTTGTTGTTAAGCCTTTCCAGGCCGACAGGGTTATTGAGGCGGTTAAAAAGGCCATCGGATGAGGGATACCATGGATGAGCTTATTAAAGTCATAACTATTCTGATTAGTTTTATGGGAACACTGTTATTAGCTTATATAACAACCCGCTTTGTGGGAACAAGGTTTGCCAAATACGGATACGGACAATACATAAGAATTATTGACAGAGTTTTTTTGGGGAAGGATAAATTGATCTGTCTTGTCCAGATAGGCAAAAACTACTATATTGTCGGTTCAGCCGGCCACAGCATAAGCCTGATCGGGCAGATTGATGAGAAGGATCTTATCCCCTTGAATCCGAAAAAGGACGATCATACCTTCTCGGGCATATTGGGCAAATACATCGCCAGGCGGTTTGAGGATGGGACGGATGGACATGAATAGAAAAAAAACGTCAAGAGCATTGAAAATCATATTAATATTGGCTATATCAGCGGTTATTTTTCTTAATTGTCCCGTTGTGCATGCCCAGCCGTCAATCCCTCTTCCCCGGCTTGAAATTGAAACTGCCCAGTCCCCGGAAGATGTAATCGACAGCCTAGAAATACTGGGTATTTTAACTATATTGGCGTTGGCTCCTTCGATTTTGATTATGATGACGGCCTTTACCCGCATAATAATCGTTCTGGCCTTTGTAAGAAATGCCCTGGGAACTCAGCAAATCCCTCCTAACCAGGTACTGATTGGTCTGGCTCTGTTTTTGACTTTTTTTGTTATGTCTCCCGTTGCTTCACAGATAAACCAACAGGCCATCCAGCCTTATTTGGATGGTAAGATTGAACAGGATGATGCCATAGATCGGGCAATGACCCCAATCAGGGAATTTATGTTAAAACAGACCAGAAATAAGGATTTGTTGCTGTTTTTCGAGCTTTCAGGCCAGGATCAGGTTGAAACACCGGAAGAAATCCCGACCCATATACTTATCCCGGCATTCATTACCAGCGAATTGAAAACCGCTTTTCAAATCGGTTTTTTAATATATATACCATTTATAATAATTGATATGGTTGTGGCCAGCACGTTGATGTCAATGGGTATGATGATGCTGCCACCCGTTATGATCTCCCTTCCGATAAAAATACTGCTTTTTATCCTGGTAGACGGATGGGATTTGGTCATCAAGAATCTGGTTAGCGGTTTCAGGTAAGGAGGGCTGTTTCCGTGAATCAACGAGATATTATAACCATTGCACAACAGGCTATTTATACGGGTATCCTGCTATCCGCCCCGATACTGGGTCTGGCCCTGGTGGTCGGGCTGCTGGTGGCCATCTTTCAGGCGGTTACCCAGATAAATGAGCATACCCTTGTTTTCATTCCAAAAATCCTGGCAGTTGCTGTTGCATTGCTGATATTCGGTCCATGGATATTGGAGACCATAACCGAGTTTACCGTAAGATTGTTCAACAGTATAAATACCGTTTTAGGGCTGTGAATTTAAAATATGATGGCGGTTCTTGAACAAATATTTTTAAATTTTGATACCATGCTGCTGGTATTGGCCCGTATTTCGGGCATAGTGTTTGTATCGATGATTTTCGGCAGGAGAAACGTACCAGCCGTATTTTACATAGGGTTGATTATCAGCCTGTCGTATATTCTGGTGGCCTATTATCCTCTGTTCGGGCAAAGTTCATTGGAGATTAATTCATATGCTCAGCTTGCGTTTTTGACGATAAGGGAATTAACGATAGGGGCAATTATGGGATATATAAACCTGCTGATGTTTTCCGCCCTACTACTCCTGGCCGGCCAGCTGATAGATACCCATATAGGCTTTGGGGTTGTCAGCGTGGTTGACCCCCAACACAATATTCAGATCCCCCTTATCGGGAATTTTTACAATGTTTTGGCATTGGTTCTGTTCTTTGCCGTAAATGGCCACCATTCTCTTATTCGTCTGCTGGTGTACAGCTACGAAATTATGCCGCCGGGCAAGGTTGGGATAGATTCCGGCATATCGATTATCATGCTGAATATGTTTATTGAGTCTTTTGTCCTGGGAGTTAAGCTGGCCGTCCCTGTAAT
The DNA here is from genome assembly GCA_001513075.1 of Clostridiales bacterium DTU074. Taxonomy (GTDB): domain Bacteria; phylum Bacillota; class Clostridia; order Caldicoprobacterales; family Caldicoprobacteraceae; genus DTU074. The sequence continues at coordinate 7,399 of LFSE01000093.1, forward strand.
TGCTTCAGCTTTACTGGCTGAGGTCGTGTTCGGGATATTGATAAGGGTTATGCCCCAAATGAATATTTTTATAATCGGATTACCTTTTAAAATCTTATTGGGACTGACCATTTTATTCCTAATGGTTCCGATCTATATAGATCTGTTTGAAGGGATTTTTTACGATATGTTTAAAGCCATAAAAAATGTTATTCAGGGGATGGGCATTCAATGATGCTGACCGATGGTATGGATCTGCAGCTGTTTGCAGAGGAGAAAACCGAGAAGGCCACTCCGAAAAAGAGGAGAGAAGCCAGGGAGAGGGGCCAGGTTTTTCGAAGCATAGAGTTTAATTCAGCCATTGTTCTGATTGCTGGATTCCTGGTTCTCAGACTGCTGTCGTCCTTTATGCATGATAAATTACGGTCGATATATATTCAATACCTTGGCAGACAGCTACCGACTGACGAGCTGTTTACCCCGAGCGGGATTGCGGTACTGAATCAAAATTTAATTTATACTCTTATAACGGTGTTAATGCCTGTTCTTAGTCTGTTACTGATTGCAGGCCTGGCCGTCAATTACTGGCAGGTTGGTTTTTTGTTTACAACAAGGCCTCTGGTGCCGAATTTGAACCGCCTAAATCCCGTTGAGGGGTTCAAACGGATCCTTTCAAAAAGGGCATTAGCGGAACTGTTAAAATCACTTTTAAAGCTTGCAATAATAGTATATGTGGCATACTCAGAATTATCCGACAAAGTGAAGACATTAACCCGGCTTACCGAATGGGATCTGTACAGCAGCATCTCATACATATCGGAGACCGTCTTTAAAACCGGTATTAAAATAGCCGTTATTCTCCTTTTGCTTGCTATATTTGATTATTTCTATCAATGGTGGGAGTATGAAAAAAGCCTTAGAATGACCAAACATGAGCTAAAGGAAGAATACAAACAGGTGGAAGGGGATCCCCTGATCCGATCCAAAGTAAGGGAAAGACAAAGACAGCTGGGCATGCGCAGGATGATGCAGGAGATACCCCGGGCCGATGTTGTAATAACCAATCCGGTTCACTATGCAGTAGCCCTGCGATACGAACCGAATGAAAATGATGCCCCCGTAGTGGTGGCTAAAGGTCAGGATTACCTTGCACTTAAAATAAAGGAGATCGCAAAAGAAAACAACGTAACGGTGGTACAGAACAGATCGTTAGCCCAAGCGCTGTACAGATCTACCGAGATCGGGCAGACAATCCCGCCGGAATTATTTCATGCTGTTGCAGAAGTCCTGGCTTACGTTTACAGTATTAAGGGAAAACAGGTGTGAGGGGAGGGTGGTTTTGCTTTGAAATTCGCAGACGTTTTCATAGCCTTTGTGGTAGTATTCATTATATTGCTGATTATCCTTCCGCTCAGCGAACTTATGATGGATATGCTCCTAACCATCAACCTATCTTTATCTCTTATTATATTATTCATTACATTATATGTAAATGAACCTCTGGATTTTTCGATTTTTCCTTCCATACTCCTGTTAACCACCTTATTTCGCCTGGCCTTAAATATATTGTCTACCAAGCTCATTTTGGGAAAGGGCTCGGCAGGCAAGGTGATCGAAACCTTCGGTAATTTCGTGGTTCAGGGAAATCTGGTGGTAGGCGCCATCGTATTTTTAATCATCATTGTTGTGCAATACATAGTCATCACAAAAGGAGCTGAAAGGGTGGCAGAAGTAGCCGCTCGCTTTACACTGGATGCCATGCCTGGAAAACAGATGGCCATTGACGCCGATTTAAATACAGGGCTGATCGATGAAAGCGAAGCAAGGCAGCGAAGAAAAGCAATTCAGATGGAAGCTGACTTCTACGGTGCAATGGATGGTGCCAGCAAATTCGTAAAAGGAGATGCCATTGTGGGCATCATCATTACCTTTATCAACATAGTGGGCGGATTAATAATAGGCTCAACAACGGGGATGCCCTTTAAACAGGTTGTGGAACGCTACACCATACTCACCATAGGCGATGGTTTGGTAAGCCAGATTCCAGCTTTGCTCATCTCCACTGCAACCGGTATTATCGTTACAAGGGCAACATCCGAGTCCAACCTGGGACGGAATTTGTATGAACAGATAACCTCCCAACCCATCGTTTTGATACTGGCTGCCGTTTTTCTGTTTATCATGGGTTTCCTGCCGGGCTTCCCCCGATGGCTGCTGTTCTTTATCTCCATGGGACTGGCTTATCTGGGCTATACTTTGCTGCGCTTGTCAAAGGTACCCATGCCGGTTGAGGAGGAAAACGCCGAACTTGAAAAGATCGAAGAAATGCGGAAGCCCGAGAACGTAATCAAGCTTCTCGAGGTGGATCCCTTGGAACTGGAGTTTGGATACGGCCTGATTCCCCTTGCGGACATAAACCAGGGAGGGGACCTTTTGGACAGAATAGTGATGATACGAAGGCAGGTCGCCCTTGATCTGGGTTTTGTAGTTCCCATAATAAGGTTGAGGGATAACATACAATTGAACCCCAATGAGTATGTAATCAAGATTAAAGGAGCTGAAGTGGCCAGGGGTGAGGTTTTACCCGATCATCTGCTGGCCATGGAGCCGGGTACCATAGAAGAGCCCATAGAGGGCATCGATACCGTGGAACCCGTATTCGGCATGCCAGCAAAGTGGATTAAAGAGCATCTCAGGGAAAAGGCCGAAATGCTGGGCTACACCGTCGTTGATCCCCCTTCGATTCTGGCTACCCACCTTACAGAGATTATAAAAAGACATGGACACGAACTGCTGAACCGGCAGGATGTTCAGCTGCTGCTTGACAACATAAGAGAAAAATATCCCGCCCTGGTTGAAGAAGTGGTACCCAAGACGCTGACCCTGGGTGAAGTTCAGAAGGTATTATCCAACCTGATCAAAGAAAATGTTCCCATCCGTGATATGGTTACCATATTGGAAACATTGGCAGACTATGGAAATCTTACAAAAGATACGGACATGCTGACCGAATATGTGCGCCAAGCCCTGTCCCGTACTATAACGCTGAGATTTATGCCTGAAAGGAAGGGAAAGGTGTTAACCCTTGATCCGGCGTTGGAAAAGACTATTATGGACAATATACAGCAAACGGAACACGGAAGCTATCTATCCATGGATCCGGGAAAAACCCACAACATACTCAAAAACCTCAGAAAACAGATGGAGAGAATAACATCCTTGGGACTCCAGCCGATAATAGTAACAGCACCCATCGTCAGAACATATTTTAAAAAGCTTACCGAACAGGTTGCTCCGGATCTGATCGTTTTGTCATACAATGAACTGGACGGTACGGCCGAAATACAGTCAATTGGGATGGTGAGCGAATAGCATATGAAAGTAAAAAGGTATATTGGGCACAACACCTATGAGGCAATGCAAAAAATCAGCGAAGAGATGGGTAAGGATGCCATTATATTGAATACCCGAAAAATACGGCAGAAAGGAATCACCGGTCTGTTTAAAAAACCTTTGGTTGAAGTCGTAGCCGCTGTGGACGAACGGGTGTCTCCCAGCTATAAAATGCTGCAAGAACACAGGATGAAATGGCCCAACAATGATCAGGGCCTTTCCTCTGATCAGAATCCCTTTACCGGGAATGCACCAGCAGTCCTGAAACAGCTGGAAGATCAAATTTCAACGATAAACCGTTTGGTCAACAAATTGACATACGGCGTAAATGTTATGGAAGGCACCTCGGGATCGTCGGTGAAGCCGGCATACCTGCCGCATTATGAACGCTTAATCGAAAGCGAAATACATGAGAGTATAGCAAAAAAGATTATCGGTGAAGCAGTAAAAATCCATGACAGGGAAGATATGGAATTTGAAAGCTGTCTAAACAAGGTACTTATTGAGTATATCGGACATCCCCAGCCCCTGCATATCCCGGACAATCGAAGGAAGATCGTCATGTTCATAGGGCCAACCGGGGTGGGAAAAACCACTTCTCTGGCAAAAATGGCTGCAATTTATTCGATTCAACGGCAAAAGAAGGTGGGCTTAATTACTGCCGATACCTATAGGATCGCTGCTGTTGATCAGTTAAGAATATATGCCGAAATTTTGGAAATTCCCCTGAGCATACTCTACTCACCGAATGAGATGCAAGCCGCCCTGAAGGAGCATGAGGACAAGGATGTTGTATTCATCGATACAGCAGGTAAAAGTATAAGGGACAGGGTTCAGGAAGAGGAAATAATGAAGCTTATCAGTCTAAGCAATGCTGATGAGATATATCTTGTCATTAGCTGTAATACAAGTTACTCGGGATGCAAAAACATTGTGGACTGTTACAGCTTTCTCCCGGATTATAAATTGTTCTTCACTAAAATTGATGAAGCATCCAACTGCGGAACCATTATCAACTGTCGATATCTGACAGGAAAACCCTTATCCTATATTACAACAGGGCAAAACGTACCAGATGACATTGAAGTAGTCGACCCAAATAAGCTACTATCTTACATAAACAGAAGGGTGGAACCCGAATGGATCAAGCTGAGAGGTTAAGGCAAATTGTTAACGAACTAAAGCTGAAAAGAAATGTTCAAAAGGCCAAAAAAGCACGAATTATTGCCGTTACAAGCGGCAAAGGCGGCGTGGGCAAGACTTGTTTTACGATAAACTGCGGCATTGCACTGAGTCAGCTGGGTTATCGGGTATTGATAATAGATGCGGATTTCGGCCTGTCCAACGTGGATGTCATGCTGGGTATAATGCCAAAATACAGCTTATTTCATGTAATTGACAGGGAAAAAAGGATTGAAGATGTTATAACCAATGGGCCGTGCGGTATCAAATTTATATCGGGTGGCTCGGGCATATGGGAGTTGATAAACCTATCACCACAGGAACTTGAAGAATTTATCGGACTGTTTGAAAGGCTTGACAGCATGGCCGATATTATCTTGATCGACACGGGTGCCGGTATTTCAGACAGAATACTGAGAATGGTTTTAGCAGCAAATGAGGTGATTATTATTACGACGCCGGAACCAACTGCCATAACCGATGCATACGCTCTTGTAAAATCTGCGGTTGCCATAAGCAGGGACGTCACCTTCAGACTGGTAATAAACCGGGCTGAAAGCCGGCAGGAAGCGGAGAAAGTAATGGATAATTTTATCAGAGTATCTGAAAGATTCCTTAATATTCGCCCTGAACCCTTGGGCTATGTGCCATATGACGAGGCGGTACCGAAAGCCACTAAACAGCAAAAGCCCTTTATTATCGAACATCCAAAAAGCCATGCTGCAAGGCAGCTCAGCGATATAGCATACGCACTAATAGCCCCGGCTCAGGAGGATAATAAGGAGCTTATGGGTATAAAGGGGTACATCTATCAGCTGGTGAATTTTATCAGAGCAAAAAAGGCATAAAATTGGAGGGTTCCTGATTCTATGTTTGCTAAAGATATCATGCAAATAGGGGAAAAAATAGAAATCATAGTAAACAATACCCCGGACAAAGCATCGGAGGTTTATTACAGCATGGTTCAGGATGTACCTGCAAATGAAGAAATAATTGTGACGGAACCTATGCTGAAGGGCAAACCTATTGCCTTGCATTTGGGCAGCAATGTAAGGGTCAACTTCTTTCGTGAAAGGGGACAGTTCTATTTTTTCGCAGAGGTGGTTGACAGGTTTAAAATCGATCTGATTCGCCTGGTAAGGCTTAAGCAAACATCCCAAATATTCAGGCTACAGAGGCGGAATTACTACAGATTGAAAACAAGGATCCCGTTGAATTTCAAAATAATTAAGGACAAGAAAACGACTGATGATGCCGAAATACATAAAGGCTTGATCATAGATATTAGCGGCGGGGGAATCGGGCTTTTGACCGATGTGGAATTGGAACTGGGAACCCGTATTGAATGTCCAATATTTGTTCAAGACATGCTTGACCTCACCGTCGAAGGCATTGTGGTCAGAACTGCCAAAGCCAGCGATTCCTTAAAAACCGAATATAAGTACCACAGCGGAATTCTGTTTGATAAAATCCATGAAAGCAAACGGCGTACAATAATTCAATATATATTTGAAATACAAAGAAGACGCATAAAAAAAGAAAAATTCCGTGATTTGTAGGAAAACGGAGGTGGCTTCTATGGACAATACCCAGTATTTGGAATTATTTGTTGAGGAAAGCCAGGAGCATTTGCAAAACATCAACAGAAACCTGCTGTGGTTGGAACAGCATCCCGAGGAAACAGAGGTAGTAAATGAAGTATTCCGTTCGGCTCACACATTGAAGGGAATGGCGGGAAGCATGGAGTTCAATGCAATTACTCAGATATCGCATGCAATGGAAAACGTTCTCGAC
>LFSE01000115.1 GCA_001513075.1 Clostridiales bacterium DTU074
CCATATAGAATATCAGTTCGTTTTCTTCGACTTGCACATCTTCCCCTTGGTTTTTAGTGCTATATAAATAATCGCACAATCCGAACGCAGAAGCGAACATTTGGTTGTCAATCATTATGTCCAAAATACCCCTCCAAACAGGTTTTTCAAAAAACTGTGCAATAGCCAAATATTTATTCAAAGCTTCATCATCGGCAACATTAATCATCTGTTTTAAAACATTAAGGTATATACTTTTAAACTCCTCTGGTATTTTTTTGTTGTCATGGTTGAATACTAACTCCAAAAATCTTTTATCCTCATCTTTAAAGCCATCGATATTATGTCTTTTTGAATAATCATAGCCGCATAATAAATAAGCTGCAAGAAGAATGCTTTGTAATTCATCACCTGACAATCCACTTTTATATGCTTCCATAAACTTTTCAAAAGCCCTTTCATACAGTTCGTTGGAGAAAAGAGCATAAGCTATCGTTAAATCCCTGCGATCATATTTCTTAATCCAAACTCCCTCGTAATAAGTCAGTAAATCTTTATCCTTCAATACGGCAAAAGCTTTGGTGAGAAAACTTACATCTTCTTCTTTCTGAAGATCATAGATTGAATTAAAAAGCATAAGTTTTTCCTGTGGCGAATTGTATTTGACCAACATATAAAGAGGCATAAAAGAAGGATAAAAATGCTTTTTATCTTTCAAACTTTGTACAAAGTATGTAAAAGAGTTCTCATAGTCATTGCCTAAATAACAAATATGACCCATTTTATAATGAAGGTAATACTTTTTATTTAACGCCAAATTAATTTCTATGCCATTGTAACTCTCATTAAGCTCAGCAGCTTTTTTATAAAACTCAAAAGCCTCGGTGTATCTTTTAAGCTTATAAAGTGCATCGCCCATAAACACGTAAAAGGTGGGATTGTCGGAAAACTCCTTGATAAATTCTTCTAACCTTTCAATTATAAGTTCGGTACCGTCACCTCTCTGTATCATTGACTCGATAATGTTTATGTAAGGTTTAATATTGTATCCGAAAAATGAAACCCCGCCATTAATGCACTCCTGTGCGTAGATGATCGCATTATCCCAATCCTTCAATATAAAATAACAATCACTCATATAACCATTGAAATACGGAGGAAAGTAGCCTTTTTCCTTCGACTCAAGCAAAAGCTTTAAGTTCCTTTCAGCTTTGATTGTTCCCATACCAGATGAATATCCGGTATGATAAATCAATATATCTTCCTTGTCTACAAAAAATGCTTTTAGCTGACCTGAACTTTTTCGCAAATTCTCGTGAATACTGTTTATATATTTTATATCAGGATGATTCCTAAAAATCCTTATTTGTACAACATAATTTTTTATCTCATCATTTTCTTCTATATTAGCCATTCTACAACATATGGCATCATATTTCTTATCACCATGTAATAATGTAATATATTTTTTTACATTATAGCAATGCCCTTCAGCAAAAAACTCGTCAGCATCAAGGAATATGATCCAGTCACCCTCAGCCTTGGAAATAGCAAAATTTTTAGCTGCTGAAAAATCGTTGCACCATTCATAATTATATATTTTAGCGCCCAGGCTTTTTGCAATCTCAACCGTATTGTCAGTTGAACCTGTATCAACGAGTATGATTTCATCAACTATATCTTTGTAACTATTAATGCATCTGACAATATTCTTCTCTTCATTTTTTGTGATAACACAGGCAGATATTTTCACTAATCTCACCTCAAACTTAAAAATCAGAAAGATGGTCTGACCATACTCGGCCGACCATCTTTCTTCCAAGAACTACAAGCACCCTCTTAAAGAAACCTACCTTAGCGCAGTAACTGTAACACTGCCTGGGGCTGCATATTAGCCTGAGCCAGCATTGCCTGAGCAGCCTGAGATAGGATATTCATCTTGGTGAACTCCATCATCTCTTTAGCCATATCTACGTCACGGATTCGGGACTCAGCAGCACTCAGATTCTCAGCCGCATTATCAAGGTTCTTTATTGTGTGCTCAAGCCTGTTCTGAGTAGCTCCCAGCTTGGAGCGTTCGGCTGAAACTTTCTCTATGGCTCCATCTATAGAGCTGATTGCAGCATCAATATCGGAAGTAGTAGCAAACGATGTAGACACAGAAATTGCACTCACTCCCAACCCAGAAGCACTCATATCAGCAATTGTTAACAATAATTGCTGCCCCTCATTAGCTCCTATCTGGAATATTAAAGAAGTACTTGCAAAATCACCATCCAACAGAGTTTTCCCGTTAAACTGTGTACGCTCAGCAATGCTATTAATTTCAGCTAATAAGCTTTGTATCTCATCCTGTATAGCTTGCAAATCTTCTGGCTGATTTGTACCCAGGTTACCCGCCTGCACAACCAGCTCTCTCATCCGCTGGAGAATGGCATGGGTCTCGTTCAGTGCACCTTCAGCAGTCTGAATAAGGGAAATGGCATCCTGTGAATTACGGCTGGCCTGCTCCAAGCCGCGGATCTGGCCTCTCATCTTTTCTGAAATAGCTAAACCTGCTGCATCGTCGCCGGTGCGGTTGATCCTGAGACCTGACGACAATTTCTCCAGAGATTTTTGAACACCAGTATTATTAATGCTCAGCTGTCTGTAGGCATTAAGTGCCATAATGTTGTGATTGATCCTCATAAATCATTCCTCCCTGAATTTTTATTTCCGCCGAAGTCCTTTTCAGCGGTTTTTTATTTTAATCCCATTCCTCTGCCCGGCCGCTGCAAAGGAAAAGGACTTTTTTGTTTTCACTTATTATATCGACAAAATAATACAAAACTTTAGGGATAAAATTAAAATTCATAAAAAACATTAGTGCTTTTTTCCTATTTTTTTAGGACCTTACCGAGAAACTCAAGGGAAATTCGTGAATTATCTACCACTGCTTCCCGATTGGTTTGCCTTACCTCGTCTATTAGCTCTTTCCTGACAATGGAAATATCCCTGGGAGCGCTTATCCCTATCCGGATCTGATCTCCCTGAACTTCAATAATCTGTATCTCTATGTTATCCCCAATTAAAATCGACTGGCCTGGTTTCCGGCTTAAAACCAGCATATCTCCACCTCAATCAATAGATTAGTGCAAGCCTTGCACTTACGCCCCTTTTTTCATCTCCTCCAGTATGTAGTGCCTGGTGCCGTATTCCTCATCGTCCAGTATAACCTGCATGGCAATGTTCTTTTTTGCGTTTATTACTATGGGCCCCTGCAAATTAGCTGTCATCTTGGATACGTCCTGCGGAATAACAACTATGGATAAATAGCGTATATCAGCAGGATCCTCCACTTCAAGTTTGTGCAAAATCTTATCATTTATTGAGGGCGAATAATCCTTTTTAAACACATAGGGGTCTATCACCACAAAGCATACATCAGGCTCATGCACCGCATGAAGCCACATGAAGGGGTTCTCATCCTCCACTTTGCCCAGCAGCACATACTCCTTTACGTTCTCAAAACCGTATAAACCGTATGGGAATCGTATTATGTCTTCTTCAGGTATTTCAATATGGCCAAAATGCTTGGAGTTTATGATCAATTCTATACCCTCCTGTCTATGGAATGCCCAACATACTCCATGCTGATATGGGGATACTGCCTCATGTAGATTTCCACTTTATGCGGTGTCACACTAAACCTAACGGGATGAATAACAGCGTTGAAATGTATTTCACCAGGGTGATATTGGATGCTAAGCCTTCCTGACACCTCAAACCTTGGTCTGGGCAAAGGCAATGTCAGGGGCTCGAGTGCCGGCTGTCGGTAAGCTCTCTCCTCCGCAATATCAGCCAAAGAATTCCCTTCCACTTCTATGGCGGCCAGTCTATCCCCTTCCCGGACGGTTTCAGCTATGTATTCCATTACACTTTCATAAGCCTTTTGAAACTTCTCCAATGCTACATCCCGGGGGCTTTTATATCCCAGTTGGGCAAAGCACTCATACTGATCTATGTAAACCCTTGGCAGCTTAATTTCTATATCAAGCTGAGCCTGCTGCTGCCTGATTTCAACTATGGGAAGTCGGCTCTCAATCTCTATTCTTGCCGGCTGCGTATTTATTCCAATAAGGGCAGGTGTGGTGGTAATCCGCAAACCCACGGCTTTCCCTCCGGTCAATTGCTCAGCTTACCTCAAAAAATCTATAAGCGTTGGCATAATGATACGGGCACCAGCCGCCAGTGAAGCCCGGTAGACGTTTTCAGCCTCCTTGAGCTCCATAATTGCTCGAGCAATATCCACATCCTCGTTTTGGGAAAGCAGGTTGGTAAAGTTTATCTCCTCATCATTAAGTCTGGCTCGGACAAGCTCGAAACGGTTAATCTTGGCTCCCACCTCCGAACGCTGGGACAACACCTGCATAAATCGCTCATCTATCTCATCTATATAACCAGCCAGGGGTGGAGCTGCCATATGCATAAGATCATCCTTAAACCTTTCAAGCACATCGTATATCTTATCTATCTCAGCGCCGCCATCTCCACCTATCACATTTACATCTATACGGCTGCCCACTCCTACCTCAAAAGCAATTTTTCCGTTATCACCCTGATAAACCAACTGATTCCCCTGCACTGCAAAAGCCGGCTGATCGGTCTTATACCCGGCGAATATATACCTGCCGGCATAGGTTGCATTGCCCATCTGTACCACATGGCTCTGCAGCTGCTTAACTTCGTCGGCTATGGCAATTCTGTCCTCATGAGACAGGGTTTCATTGCCGGCCTTAACGGCCAATTCCCTGACCCTTTGGAGCACATCTGCCAGATCCCTTAAGGCCAATTCGGTGGACTCCAGCCATGAAAGAGCATTATTCACATTGCTTACATATTGCTGATTGTATGCCAAATCGGTTCTTACCTTCAACGACATGGCCGCAGCCACGGGATCATCTGACGGTTTTATAACTCTCTTTCCGGTTGCCAGCTGTTCCTGCAATTTCGCCAGACTTCTTAAGTTTTTATTATAATTCCGCATCATGCTGCTGATCAGCATTTTGTTGGTTATTCGCATCAATCCAAACCACCTTTATACAAACAGTATTAGTCCTTTCAAAGAANNATGAGCCGCCATATCAAAAACGTACTTGCCGAAAATACACAAATATAAGATAGAGCTTATCTGCCCGCTATACCCACCCTATTGATGAGGGTGTCCAGCATCTCATCTATGGCCGTCAAAATCCTCGCCGATGCATTATAGGCATGCTGAAAGCGCACCATATTTGCCATTTCTTCATCGAGGGAAACACCTGAAACCGCTTCCCGCCGCCTGTCCATCTCGGCCACCAACATCTCCTGGTTGTCAGCCGCATTGGAAGCCTGACGGCTGGCTACCCCCAGTGTAGATACAAAGGCCTTCACAAAGTCATCCAAATTATCGCATTCGTGCACATAAGTTCTGTACCTCAAATCGAGAAGTCGCAATACATTTTTGTTATTACCCTTGGTAGTGGTAGGATCAATAATTCCGTTGGCTATGTCTTCCTCATCCAGATATATCGCCGCTATGTTGTTCCAGTCATTTCTTATCTCGTCGGATATGGTTATAAACTTGACTATGGGCTGCTGAAAATCGTTTGGATCGAAATCGGTGCTGCCATCCGAAAAGAAGTTTATCCCGGTCGTACCGTTTAATGTATAGCCCTGCCTGTGAATTTCATTGAAAGTGATCACCAGGGTATGGACAAACAGATTCAACATGCGCATGAAATAGGGTATTCCGTATTCGGTATTTTGGTTGGGTGCAGGGTGAAGCTGCACGGGAGTCGGCGCGGTCCCCGACAACTCTTCGGGAACCCCGGGCAAGGACTGTTCTCTGCCACCAACACCATCACGCATATCAATAAAACCTTTCAATATGCCACCCGTTATGTTTACCTTTTCACCAGTATTCTTCCATACCACTTCCACCAGATCATTCGTATCCACATGGTTGTTTTTGGGATAACGCACGGCATCTACTCTGCTGCTCCTGGATACGATATCCAGTTCATATACGTTTACGTGGTCAACCAGCGTCTGTCCCGCTATATCCACCCTGAACCGGCCACTGCTGTCCTCATGCACCGACACCTGTACTATTTTAGACAGGTTGTCCAAAATTAGATTCCGCTGATCCCGCAGATCGTTTGCCGGCCGGCCCACCGACTCAAATTTGTATATCTGCTCGTTAAGTACCGCAATCTCTCTTGCATAGACATTTATCTCCTCTACATGGGTTATTATTGCCTGGTTTGCTTCCTTCTGCAAATCTTCCAGCTTTATATAAAGATTGCGAATATTTTCAGTCAATGCAAGAGCCCGTTGCCTCACAGCAGCACGGGTTGTAGGATCTTCAGGATTTAAGCTTAATGCCTGAAGGGCATTGAAGAACTCATTGAGTACCGTACTAATACCAGAATCGGAAGGTTCGTTGAATACAGCCTCTATGTGGGCCAGCATATCCCGCTTGACCTCCCACTCTCCCAGCGCCGTTGATTCCTTGCGGTACTGTATATCGAGATAGGCATCCCGAAGCTGGCGCACCTGCTGGATATCCACACCGCCCCCGATAGCATATCCGCCGTATGCAGTAATCGATCCCCAGCCGGTCATCGGTTCTACGGATTTCTGAATAACCTGCTGCCTCGAATAACCCTTTGTATTGGCATTCGCAATATTATGGGCCGTCACCTCTAAATTGACCTGGTTGACAAAAAGCCCTTTCCGGGCAATTTCCAGCCCGTAAAAAGAAGATCCCATAGTCTCACTCCTCAAATCGTTCATGTCCACAGCTTCGATTAATATTAAGCCTTTTTATCTATCAGATTGCGCTCCTGCCGCTTCGAATTCGCATCTCCGGTTTTGGTATAGATACTGCCGGTCTGCTCCCGGCCGGTCAACAATCCGAGAGAAAAATTGATATATTCAAGATTATTCTTTATGAGCCGCTCATTAAGCCGGTTTACCCGTCTTTGCTCGTTTATCAGCCTGTCGAGGGTTTGTCGCAACTTCTCCAACCGCTCTTTCAATTCGCCTTCCGCGCGAGATATGAGATGGGACAGGGCAACATCCTCAGAATCCATATTAAGCTCCCGGGCCAAATCCGCAACGCATTTTTCCCGTTCATCTTCCAGACGGCTTAACTCAAGTATAAGGTGTTGTTCAGCCTCCACCAGCTTTTCCAAATCCTTGATCTTTCCATTGACGATGGTATGCGTCTTTTTTTTGGATAAATCCAGCAGCGTATTATACAATTCGCATTCCATCTCCATTATATTTACCAATTTCTCCAGGTTGTGCATAACACAAAACCCCTTACTTAATACAACAATGTCAAATATTCTACCCTTCCTCTTTCTCAGAGGCATTATCCACCATCTTTGAGGCTATATCCCAGCTGTTTATATTGTACTGGCCTTTCTCCATCCGCGCCTTAATCTCTTCAATCTTGGCCCACCGTACATCCGGAGCGGATTTAGCTGCCTTTAGGGCAGTCTGAAACACGTGGGCTTTATCGGATAATATCACCTCATCGCCTTTTTCCCGCTTCTTTTGAACATTACTAGATTTCACGTCCTGATTTTGATACAACTTAATAATTTTCCATATCTGCGTTCTGTCGATCTTCAATTAATGTCACCTCTTTCCTCCGCTTCATCTATTATATCGTCAGAACAGGGCAAAAAATTTAGGGGTAATTTAATGAACCCCTATATCCACATCCGTTTTCTATATTTTTCAGCAGCTACTGCTTCTTCTGTTTGATATAATCCACCAAATAGACCCGTCCGGCCTCGGCTTTTAAATCCGAAACCTTTCTAATAGCCTCATTTACATCCTTCTTCATAGCCCGTTCAAATTGTGTCAGACATTCCTTGCACATCCTGCCGCTGGTAATGGGTTTACCACAGCGTTCACAGGTCAAATCAATGGAAGGTTCCTTAAGCTCTAATCTTCCCTCCCGCAAAAATTCTAGTATGATCTTCTCTTCCACCCCCGTTGCCTCCGATACCTGAGCTATATTGGCGTCATCATTTTCGTACAGATAATCCCGCACTTTTATGAACATTTCATCCAATTCCAAGATGCAGTGAGGACAGTACTTACTCCCTTTGAATTGGAATAACCTGTTGCATCGTTTGCAATTCCTTACATCCAATATGCTCTCCTCCTTTCCCGCGTAATCAACCCGACTTATGCTGTTTCCGATCCAGCCTTCCCGCAGCCAATGTCAGTACGTACACCCGTTTTGCACCCGCATGCATCAGCACGCGGCTGCATTCATCCACCGTGCTTCCGGTGGTAAATACATCGTCTATGAGTAGAATAACCCTGCCCCTGACCTTGTCAGGGTCGATCACTTCAAAGGCATCCCATAGGTTCTGCCTCCGCTGATGTTTATTTAAAACAACCTGTGTAGAAGTGTGTTTCCTGCGTTTAAGAATTCTGCAGTCTACCTGGACGCCAATACTCCTTCCAACCTCCCCGGCCAGAAGGGCTGACTGATTAAAACCCCTCTCCCGCTCCCTCCTGGGATGCAAAGGCACCGGTACTATAACGTCCACTTCCCAGTTGCAGCGCTGTTTATACGCCTCAGCCATCCAGTATCCCAGGGTACGGCTCAGATAGTATACGCCCTGGTATTTAAAGCGGTGAATAAGCTGCTGCATATCGGAAGTGTATTCAAAAACCGGTACGGCCCGCTCAAAATGGTACTGGGCATATATACACTCCAGGCAAATGCCGGTATCCTCCTTAACCGTTTTACCGCATTTTTGACAAATCGGCGGCTTTATATAAGGAAGTGTTTTTGCACAAACGGGACACAAACCTTTATCGTCTATATCCCTGTGCCTCTTTTGACATAATATGCAAACAATATCCTGTGGATAGAGTATATCCAAAATCGCTTCCTTGATGGCGGAAAAATCCATGGGTATCACCCTTGTTAATAATATCACAGCAGGCAAAGTATCAGAGGCTGATGGCAACAAACATCTTTCTGAAGCGATGGGCCAAACCAGAGTATCGCCTTTCAATATAGTTGTTTCTGATCATGGCTTCAATTACCCGCTCCCGCCCTACAATTACAACCATTTCCACAGCCCTGGTAACTGCGGTGTAAAGAAGATTGCGGGTCATCAGCATGGGCGGCCCCCATGCCAGCGGAATGATGACCACCGGGAACTCGCTCCCCTGGCTCTTATGAATCGAGATGGCATAGGCCAGCTCCAGTTCGTCCATTTGGGAAAAATCCAACACCACTTCTCTTTCATCATCAAATAAAACAACCGCATTCTGCTCTTCATGATCTATACTCTGAATATATCCTATATCTCCGTTAAAAACTCCTTCTCCCTCTTCTATAACAGCCCCGTTTATCTTTTTTTTCCATATAGTCCGGTAGTTGTTTTTTATCTGCATCACCTTATCGCCTTCCCTGAACATGACCCCGTGTAACACCTTTTCACGCTTTTTTTCGGAAGGCGGATTAAGAATCCTCTGAAGCTCTACATTTAGATTGTTCACTCCGATGGCACCCTTTCTCATTGGCGCCAGCACCTGTATATCCCTAACCGGATCGTAGTTTCCAAACTTAGGCAGTCTCCTGCATATCAGTTCAAAGACGGTATCCAGTATCGCCTCAGGGCTTTCCCTTTTATCAAAGAAAAAATCTCCGCCCTTTACATTGAGATAGGGCATGTGCCCCTGATTGATCCTGTGAGCATTGAGCACAATCATACTTTCCTGGGCCTGACGGAAGATCTCGGTTAAATACACAACTTTAATAATACCGCTTGAAATAATATCTCTAAGCACGTTCCCCGGGCCTACCGACGGAAGCTGATCAACGTCTCCCACAAGGACAAGCCGGGTTCCCGGAATAATGGCCTTCAGCAAATTATTCATCAGGAGAACATCCACCATGGACATTTCATCCACGATAATGGCATCAGCCAATATGGGATTATCCTCATCTTTTTGAAAGTAAGGCCCGTTATCGCCATAGCTGTATTCAAGCAGCCTGTGTATGGTCCTGGCGTCCCTGCCGGTAGTCTCGGTCATCCTCTTGGCAGCCCTTCCGGTCGGAGCAGCCAGAGCTACCGTCATACCCTGCTGTTCCATCAGCTTGATAATACAGTTTATGATGGTGGTCTTGCCCGTTCCGGGACCACCGGCAATAACCGTCACCCCGTTGGATAACGCCTCAATTATGGCCTCCCTTTGCTTAAGAGCAAGGAACATTTTTTCTGTCCTCTGGAATTTTTTCAGCATCTCGTCCATATCTTTTATGCTCCATTCCACGTCCACCATGGATAGAGCCAGCAACCTGCGGCATACCCCCACTTCAGCATAATAGAAAGGGGCAAGGTATACTGCCGTCTGACCCTCTATCTCTTCAACAAAAACCGATTGCTGAATCGCCAGGGAAACAATTGCATTCTCGATCAGGCTCCTGTCAACTCCCAGCAATTCAGCAGCCCGTTCCACCAGTTCATCCTTTGGCAAATACGTATGCCCATCCGCCGCTGCATGAGAAAGCACGTACTTAACCCCGGAAGCGATGCGGTACGGGGAGTCAAAGGCAATCCCGATATTCTGAGCAACCCGATCTGCCATTTTAAAGCCAATACCTTCCACCTCATCGGCCAAGCGGTAGGGGTTCTCCTTAATTATACCGATAGCATGGTTTCCGTACATCTTGTATATCTTTATAGCATATGTGGTGGTAATGCCATAGGATTGGAGGAAAATCATGACCTGGCGAAGCTCGCTGTGCTGAGCATATGAAGTGGCTATCATCTCAGCACGGGCAGGGCCTATCCCCTCAACCTCGACAAGGCGATCCGGCCTGAATTCAATAATGTCCAAAACCTCCATCCCAAAATGCTCAATCAATTTTTTTGCTGTGGAGGGACCAACGCCTTTTATCAGACCCGAGGCCAGATATTTTTCCATACCGTCGAGGGTGGTCGGAACGATGCTTTCCATATTGTGAATTTTTATCTGTTGGCCGTAATCGGGATGCACGGTCCATTCCCCAACAATCCTGACCTTCTCCCCCTGATTGGCAAAAGGAAGGCTGCCTACCACCGTCACCCGTGCCCTGTCTTTCTCGTTTCGCACCTCCATGACGGTAAAACCGTTATCTTCATTCCGAAACACAACTTCCTCAATAATACCGGTGATTTCCACCACTTGCCGCCACCCGCTTTCTGCCGGCCGTTTTTGCAATATATACCCTATATAGGCATCTATGATTTGCAATAAAATGAAATTGCCGTATACTCTATTAACCACTGTTCAGAAATTATTATATCATATTCTGACCGGCCATCTCTATAAAAAATGAAGTCATAATCGGCCTTCACGGATAAAAATGAAAATTTGTCAGGCTTCAGCATCAGGCCAGACTACAGCTCTCTACCCACAGCCTGCGCTATCGGCTTTAAGCTCTCCATCAGGTGGGCAAACTTCTCGGGTTTAAGGGACTGATTGCCGTCACTGACAGCATTGGCGGGATCAGGGTGGACTTCAACCATAAGCCCGTCGGCTCCGGCGGCTACAAATGCTCTTGAAACCGCATCAACCCATTTCCAGTTTCCACATCCGTGGCTGGGATCTACCACAATGGGCAGATGGGATAACTCTTTTACAACCGGTACGGCATTGATATCCATGGTATTGCGGGTGGTAGTCTCAAAAGTCCTGATGCCTCGTTCGCACAGGATTATATCCGAATTCCCCGATACTGCAACATACTCGGCAGCCATGAGCCATTCTTCAATTGTGGCACATAAGCCCCGTTTTAAAAGAACAGGTTTTCGTGAAAGACCGCACTCCTTGAGCAGGCGGTAATTCTGCATATTTCGTGCACCAATCTGCAGTATATCCGCATAACGAGCGACAAGCTCAACATCCCGGGTATCCATCACTTCGGTCACCACCTTAAGCCCGTAATACCTGGCAGCCTCGGATAATATTTTTAAACCCTCCTCTTCCATGCCCTGGAAGGAATAGGGTGACGTTCTGGGCTTATACGCTCCTCCTCTTAACACTGTAGCCCCGGCTTCCTTTACCTTTTTTGCTACCTCGAAGAGCTGCTCTCTGCTCTCTACAGCACACGGACCGGCCATAACCACCAGCTTATTCCCGCCGATCTCAACATCATCTGCTTTGACAATGGTGTTGTCTTTTTTCAGTTCACGGCCCACCAGTTTATAGGGTTTCATGATGGGAACTATGCTTTCCACACCGGGCAGCTGCAGCAGATTATGCCCTTCCAGCAGTCTTTTGTCCCCAACAGCGCCTATTACAGTTTTGACCTCACCATAAATGGGGTGAGTTTTGAAGCCCAGTTCAATAAGCCTCTTTTCAACATTTTCAATTTCCTGACGGGTAACCCCCGGCCTCATCACTATAATCATATTTTTACACTCCTTTCCGATGTCTGAATAATATTTACAACAGGAAACAATCCCGTGTTCTTTGAATTTAGCAGCCTGCAGCAATATATTGACAGCAGGAAAATCCGTACAAAAAAACCCCGTCCTCTTCAGGACGGGGTTGCTACCCGCGGTACCACCCAAATTGGCTATCAAAATATGATAACCCTCTCATTTCAGGATACTTGTCTTTGCCCTAATTGTAAGCTCAACGGTTTGTCGGAGCAACCAATAAGGACATAATAAGGCAAAAACGCCATATCCCCCTTCCTTTGTAACGGCGAAGGCCACCGGCTCAGCCTACGCAGGGACTCCTCCCCTTCAGCCTGCAGCTCCCGGGAGAACTTCCATACACCGCTTGCCACCGGGCTCACACCACCCCCGGCTCTCTTCGGGCTTGCAGTTACATGTACTCTTCCCGTTCACAGCTTTTATAATATCCGGCTCATGTTTTTACGAATTATACTACAGTACTTGCCATTCAGTCAAGAGCTCGAATACAGATTTATAACGGAGCCCTCCGATTTTACACTCCACTGACAGCAAACAGTCAGTTTCCTCCGGCCACTGCTCGGGCCAGCTCCTGGATAGAACGGGTCAAATCATCAAGTTTTCCTTCAATGCGCACCAGAAGATAAACTGACAGGACAATGGGAAAACCCACATTGGCAATAAAGCCTAGCATCTGTTCCATTTTATTCCCCCCTTAATATAATATGCATTTTATGGCACCGATCACCTTCCCATTTTTCGTTTTTTACCTATGACGTTAAAACGAACATCGATGGTTAATACAGCAAAAAACCAAACCTCAAAAT
The DNA here is from genome assembly GCA_001513075.1 of Clostridiales bacterium DTU074. GTDB lineage: Bacteria > Bacillota > Clostridia > Caldicoprobacterales > Caldicoprobacteraceae > DTU074. The sequence goes on from LFSE01000115.1 coordinate 13,277, forward strand.
ACGGTTTTTCACAGTAAAGGAGCGCCCAAGCGCTCCTTTACCTTAAGTCAAATCCAAAGGTTGTACCTCGGTATTGATGATGTTTGCCTCTACGATTCCAACCAATCCCCCTTCCACATCGAAGGGATTTGTTTCAACGATGGAATCCATAAAGCTTTTGACATCTTCTGCCTGTAAGTCGGAACGGGGATCATCAAGAGTAATACGATGGCTTCTGTTCTGTCCCGTTCTGAAAACCATCTCCAGCACTTTAGCCAAGAACTTCACCTCCTCTCCTCATTACGTAAGAACGGGCTTAAACATTTACGTACTCAAACTGGGCAATCTTTCGGACCATTGACACCGGATGGATTTGCAGCCCTGCCAGCTGGTTGGCCAAATCGTACAGTTGGTTGTCATCAATGTCATTTTTAATCCTTGTTAAAGTCTTGGTACGGGTTACCCTTCTGCCGTTCTGGTCCTGTCCCAAATCAAACTGGATCTGAAGACGAGTATCTATCGGCCTTACCTCCAGTGCCACAGCCATCACCTCCCGTTTTCTTGTGTTTGTTTACACTCAATAGAATTCAGTTTGTCCTAAAAAAGGACACATTTTATACCGTTATTTCGGTCTATCGTATTCGAGATTTTTCCTCAACGAGCTGAGGGCCCTGTCCTTAAGGCGCAGCACCGATTTATAGTGGTTTTTTCCCATTCGGGCAATATCCTTATACTTCAATCCTTCGAAAAAATGCATAAGTATGACCCGCTTCTGCTTTGGAGACAATTTCTCAATGGCATCATAAAGCCTCTTTTTTTCCATGCGCAGCAGGATCTGCTCTTCCACTCCCGGCTCAGTGCCGACCAGCATCTCTTCCAGGGTTCGCCCTTCTCCTTCTTCCACCGTAAATCTCTGTTCCAGAGAAAGAACCAAACGCCGGCATCGGGAAGCATTAAACAGTCTGAAATTTACCTTCTTTTTGACATATGTTAAAAACGGCACCCCTTTCTGCGGATCAAAATCCCTTATACATTCCATCACCGTCAAACAGGCTTCCTGGTACAGGTCATCCTTGTCCCAGCGGGAGATATACCTCCTGACTGCTGAATATATCAAAGGTTTAACCCTGTCGATCACTTCTTCTGCCGCATCCTTATTGCCACGCTTTGCCATTTCCACTACATCCTGCAGCTGAAACTTCATCATTTGCCCTCCCTGCGAGGGCCGGCCCTTTGTATTTCTTTGGGTTGCACAACCCGGCTGGTTATATATTAGCGGAATAAATGCGGCACACAAAAAGCCGGGGGGCAGCTTTCCCGGCATAATATTCTGTAAGCTGTCAGCTTTTCAGCAGATTGATAAACCCACTGCCAAATAGTCGGACTTTATTTCTGTCCGCCTATCATGTGGTCCAAAAAACTACACAAATCGCCATGCCTTACAAATTTAACGCAACAATGTTCATCGGCCAGTCGCTTCATTATCTTTGACGTATCATCACTTGAGCCGGCATCAACCAGCACAATATTGATAAGGCCGTCCTTGTTACCCTCTGCTTCAGTTTTTAACATAAATCCCCTGACAATTCCTTCGATGACATTCTGCTGGTTCTTTGCCGTTATGATCACGCTAAAATACCCGTGTTTGTAATATGCCCTGTATAAATCACTGAACAGGCGTACAATAAAATATATAAAGCCGAATATAGCAAATATCCATAGCAGGATTGCAATATACGTATCTATGTACACACGTATTCCTCCCCACATAAAAACCAAAAATTTAGTTCCCACTCCATATTACGCAACCCGCCATGCATAGGTGAATAAAAAAAGCCCCCATTCTTCTGAAAGAATGAGGGCTTTTTATCCTATCGACCTTGATTGATTCCCTTACATTATCTGCCAAACGCCTGTTTTTTTAACTCCTGGGCTTTATCGGTCCTTTCCCAGGGCAAATCTATATCAAGCCGCCCAAAATGGCCGTAGGCAGCTGTCTGTTTATATATAGGACGTCTCAAATCCAGATCCCTAATAATCGCACCGGGCCTTAAATCAAAGTTCTTGTTAATAAGATCTAAAATGACCACTTCCGGAACCTTGGCCGTACCGAATGTATCCACATAAATGGATATGGGCTTGGCCACACCTATGGCATAGGATACCCCTACTTCGCATTTATCTGCCAGGCCGGCAGCAACTATATTCTTGGCAATGTAGCGGACCGCATAGCTTCCCGAACGATCTACCTTTGTGGGGTCTTTGCCTGAAAAGGCGCCGCCTCCGTGGGGTATGTATCCCCCATAGGTATCCACTATGATCTTGCGCCCGGTCAAGCCGGCATCCCCCTGGGGCCCGCCTATCACAAATCGTCCGGTAGGGTTAACCAGAAAACGGGTTTTATCGTCTAACAGTTCGGGCGGGATGACTGCCTTCACAACCTTCTCCACCACATCCCTTTCAATTGTGGCATGATCCACATCGGCACTGTGCTGAGTTGAAACAACAACCGTATGCACCCGTACCGGTCTGTCCCCATCGTATTCCACCGTCACCTGGGATTTCCCATCAGGCCGCAAATAATCCAAAGTCCCATCCTTGCGGACCTCAGCCAGTCTTCGGGTGATCCTATGGGCCAGTGTAATGGGAAGAGGCATTAACTCCGGAGTCTCATTGCAGGCAAAGCCAAACATCATTCCCTGATCTCCGGCTCCCAAGGCTAAAATCTCATTGTCATCCATCTCATGCATTTTTGCCTCCAACGCCTTGTCAACTCCCATGGCAATATCAGAGGACTGTTCATCTATAGAAGTGAGCACAGCACATGTATCGGCATCAAAGCCGTATTTTGCCCTGGTATACCCTATCTCCCGTATTGTATCCCTTGCAATGGAAGGTATATCCACGTAACAGTTGGTATTGATCTCGCCCAACACAATCACCAAGCCCGTAGTCACCACCGTTTCGCAGGCCACCCTTGCATTGGGATCCTTTGCCAAAATAGCATCCAACACCGCATCCGATATCTGATCGCATATTTTATCAGGATGCCCCTCTGTAACCGACTCCGAAGTAAATAACCTCCTGGCCATTAATATTCCTCCTCATACAACAAGTGTTAGCTGATTTATTCCGGGCAACGTACAGCTTGGCCATGGCAGCCAAGCTACTGTTAATCATACATTAAAATAAAAATCGGTATCCAGCTTGTCCGATAACAGATTTCAGTATATCATACCAAAAATAAAAAATCAATACAAGCCCTGCAGCATTGGAAACACATCAAGCCAAGCGATATAACCGGCATTAGGTTGATTATTCTCTTCATATTGTCTATAATAGGATTGGATTTCCTAATTTATGGTATTTTATTGCCTGATGCTATCACCGAATAATCGTCGGCTTCATCCCCGGGTATCCTCAGTTTTTCCGATATATGGTGTTTATACATATTAAATAAGCTGATGGCTTAAAAGCAAAATAATCAGTCCGGCAACCAGATTGCCAACGGAAATAGCAATAAAGGATTGTATTATTCCCAACTTCAGAAAGGAAGCGATCATACTTCCCGTCCAGACACCGGTGGTAGGAAGGGGAACAGCTACAAATATGAAAAGACCCAGCAAACTATACTTGTGAACCTTTTGGCTTTTTTGGCTGGTACGCCTGTGTATCCAACGGGCAAATCCCTTCAGGATTCTTGTCTTATGTAAATAACCCATGATTGGTCTGAAAAAAAACAATAGTACAGGCACAGGAAGAAGTGAACCAATATATGAACATGCGAAGCTCTCCCATATCCCCAGGCCCATTGCCATTCCTACCGGAATAGCCCCCTTTAACTCCACCAGCGGCAGCGCTGCCGTTAATATCACAATGAACTCATTCTTTATGGTTTGTAACCATTCAAGCACACAGCCTCAGCCCCTCGTCCAAATATTTGCCCATAAACAGTAAAAAGGCAGTTGATGTAAACCTTATCAACCACCCTTCTGTTTGTCAAAGTAAAATATAAAAAAATGGTGGAGGGAGATGGATTCGAACCATCGAAGGCTGTGCCAGCAGATTTACAGTCTGCCCCCTTTGGCCGCTTGGGTATCCCTCCATATAAGAACTTTTGTGCATTTTCCCTTATTTCAGTTCATATTATAAGTCAACGACAATACAAAGTCAACTGGTATTTTTAGTTCATCATTGATTAACCATACCCCTTACGGTTATAATTATGATGTAATTGCTGTTTCAAGGAGTGTATATTGATGAAAGTTCTTGATATAGATAAACCGGAAAGTTTTCATGTTCACTTCATAGGAATAGGCGGTATAAGTATGAGCGGCCTGGCCGAGATTCTTATACATAAGGGATACACTGTAAGCGGTTCGGACATAAAGGACTCCCATATAATACGCAAGCTGGAAAACAAAGGTGCCAGGATATCCATAGGCCATCATCCTTCCAACATTCAGGGCGCTCATTTGGTCGTTTACACCGCCGCCGTCAAAGAAGATAACCCGGAAATCCAGGAAGCCAAGAGTAAAAACATACCTCTTATGGATCGGGCCACAATGCTGGGACAAATCATGGAAACTTACCCTTTTTCCATCGGTATTGCAGGCTCCCATGGGAAAACCACCGCCACCTCAATGCTGTCGGTTATCATGACGCATGCCAAACTCGATCCAACGGTATTGGTGGGCGGTGAGGTGGATGCCATAGGCGGCAACGTGCGAACGGGTAACAGCCCATACTTTATCACCGAAGCCTGCGAATATGTGGAAAGCTTCTTACACTTTCGGCCATACATTGCTGTAATATTGAATATTGACAGAGACCACCTTGACTATTACAAGGACATCGATCATATATACCAGGCATTTTGCAAATTTGCCGGCTTAGTGCCCGAACATGGATACGTAATAGGATGCAGCGACGATCCATTGGTAGCAAAACTAATGGAAGAAGTTAAATGCAACACCATAAGCTATTCCATTGAAAATGAAGGATATTGGAAGGCATACGATATTCAATACAGCCAACCGGGTTTAACAGCCTTCAGGGTAAGCTCCGGGGGCAGAGACCTGGGTCAAATTACTCTGCGCGTGCCGGGAAAACACAACGTATACAATGCTCTTGCCGCCCTTGCAGCCGCCCACGCAGTTGGGACTCCTTTTGACATATGTCGGGAAGCGCTGGAAAGCTTCAGAGGAGCCCATCGCCGCCTGGAATTCAAGGGAAATGCGGAAGGCGTAACGATTATTGACGATTATGCCCATCACCCGACCGAGATCAGGGCAACTCTGGAAGCTGTAAAAAATTATCCCAACAGCAAATTATGGTGCGTATTCCAGCCGCATACCTATACCCGCACCAAAAAGCTGTTTGATGATTTTGTATTTGCATTTACGGGGGCAGATCAAGTGATCATCACCGATATATATGCGGCCCGGGAAAAGGACATGGGAGAAGTTCATTCCCGGGATCTGGCCAAAGCCATTTCCCGGACTGGCCAGGCATGCATGTATCTCGAAACGTTTGAGCAGGTGGTAGATTACCTGCGAAAAAATACCGGACCGGGGGATATAGTAATTACCATGGGAGCAGGGGATATATATAAAGTAGGAGATATGCTTGTCGACATGTCAGGCTGATTGCTAAACCTATATATCAGTTCCCTCCCGATAAAATTTATGATCTTCATAACGGCTGTACATATCTGTCGAAAATCAAACAACAGTACAACCAAATACCCGACTATGCCCCGAAGATGAAGCCTGCTCGTTAAAAAGGCCTGTTCGCTAGAACAGGCCTACAATAGTTCCGTCGGGCAGCAAATCCATATTCTCGGCTGCCGGATGCTTGGGTAAACCCGGCATGGTCATCATAGAACCCGCCAGCACAACAATAAAGCCGGCTCCCGCTGAAACCTTGACCTCTCGCACATTGAGTTTCCAGCCTCTGGGAGCACCTTTTAAGGATGGGTCATCCGAAAAAGACATTTGGGTTTTTGCAATGCATATGGGAAAACTGTCATATCCCAACTGTTTTAAGTCCTGAATGGACCGCCTGGCTTCCTTACTGTAGGTAACCCCATCAGCCCTATAGATCTTACAGGCAATGGCTTCTATTTTTTCCTCTATTGATGCTTCAAGAGCATAGAGAGGACGGAAATTGTTCTCATCACCTATCCCATCCAAAACTGCATTGGCCAGCTCGATACCCCCTTCTCCTCCCCTGGTCACCACCTCAGATATCGCCATATTGACGCCGACTCGGTCACAGTATGCCTTAATAAGCTGTATCTCGGAAGCTGTGTCGGTAGGAAATCTGTTTAACGCAACTACCAGGGGCAGGCTATAGTGGTTCTTAATGTTATCAATATGCTGTTCCAGATTAGCCAATCCCTTCTCCAGGGCATTCAGGTTTTCAGCTCCCAGTTCTGCCAAGGGCAGGCCGCCGTGAAACTTAAGGGCCCGAATGGTAGCCACCAGCACCACCACTTCCGGCTTTATACCCGCTACTCTGGAGACAATGTCGAAAAACTTTTCGGCCCCCAAATCAGCAGCAAAACCGCCTTCCGTAACCACATAATCAGCATACTTCAGAGCCAGACGAGTTGCCATGATAGAATTATTGCCGTGGGCAATGTTGGCAAAGGGTCCGCCATGTATGAACGCCGGCTGACCTTCAATTGTCTGTACAAGGTTTGGTTTGATAGCATCCTTAAGAAGTATGGTCATGGCCCCAACTGCTTTTAAATCCCTGGCATACACAGGCTTCCCATCATATGTATAGGCCACCAGTATATCCCCCAGCCGCCTTTTCAAATCCTCCATATCGGAGGCCAGACATAATATGGCCATTATTTCGGAGGCTGCCGTTATATCAAAACCCGATTGCATGGGAAGGCCATTGGCCTTACCGCCTAAACCGGTAACTATGCTTCGCAACTGACGGTCATTTATATCCATAACTCGCTTCCATATAATGCGGGTGGGGTCTATATTCAACTCATTTCCCTTGACTATATGGTTATCGATCATGGCGGCCAGCAGATTATGAGCCGCACCGACGGCATGAATGTCACCGGTAAAATGAAGATTTATGTCCTCCATTGGCAGCACCTGTGAATAGCCTCCACCGGTAGCTCCTCCCTTGATACCAAATACCGGCCCCAGAGAGGGTTCCCGCAAACACAGGGCAACCTTCTTCCCAAGCTTCCCCAGTGCCTGTGTAATACCTATAGCGGTGGTGGTTTTCCCCTCACCGGCCAGAGTGGGCGTAACAGCAGTTACATATATCAGCTTTCCGTCCTTCCGCTCCTTTGCCCTTTCCAGCGCTTCAAGCCTGACCTTGGCTTTATACCTGCCGTACATTTCCAGCTCCTCTTCTGCAAGCCCTATTTGTTTGGCAATTTCGGTAATCGGCTTAAGCTGTACTCTCTGTGCGATCTCAATATCGTTCAACATGCTCCGCATATTTCTCCTTTCTACAGCCAAATATTGCTGTTTCTGTTTTTGTTATTATATTACCGCAAATTGAGCATGTCAATTTTAATTATCGAGACAAATGCCCAGGCTTTGCTGTCTCATTTCATATATGCCAAAAATAAAAAAACCGCCTCCTCTTTAGGAGCCGGGCTATCCCTGGTTTTTTGACATAAAGATCTGCGTAATTTTTACAAAATTACGCTGTACTTCCCTGAATAACATCCTATCAAAAGCCATCTTCCAAAACTTTTGACAACCGTTTCGTTACAAAAGCTTTATCCTAATGAAAAGAACCGACTGATAACTTCCATGAAAAATATAGGAAATAAGACCGCCAAGACCATAACAATTGAAACCACAATCCCGGTAATGCCTCTTCCGACATCGCTCTTAAAAAGTCTGTACATGGCATCCCCTCCTATTATGTCTTGCCTATATTATAACCAGGATATGTTTCAAAAGTTTTACATAACGTTTATAAAATTATTAATAACCTTATAACAAAGTATTAAATACTATATTATGGTGTTTTGTTTAACTTTCAGTATTTAGGGGATGCCCTGCTTCACATTTACAGATAACAATTGGACCATTTTAGGGAGACCTTCTAATTGTCCAATCTGGCCTCCATATAATCTATGAACTGACGTGCCGTACGCCCCGAACGCCCGTTGTATTTCTTTTCCCAGCGCAGTGCTTCTTCCCTTAATTTATCCGCATCCACTGATATCCTCCGCTGCCTGGCCAGAGCTTCCACCATCTCCAAATAGGTTCTCTGATTTGGAGCGACAAAGGTAAGGGTTATTCCAAACCGGTCCGCTAGCGACAACTTCTCCTGCAATGAATCGACAGCAAAAACCTCCTGTTCCTGTCCCGGACCATATTCTGCATTCCTGTCATGGTGAAACTCCCTTACAATATGCCTTCGGTTTGATGTAGCATACACCACAACATTGGAAGGCCTTGTCTTAATCCCTCCTTCCAACAGGGCTTTTATATGCTTATACTCCACTTCATCTTCTTCAAAGGACAGATCATCAACGAATAATACAAATTTTTGCTTTCTTCCCTCCAGCTGCTCAAGAATTTTATAATAATCCACCAGGTAATCCTTGGGTACCTCTACAAGCCTGAGCCCCCGATCACCGTATCTGTGGATCAAGGCCTTTACAAGGGATGATTTCCCGGTACCCTTATCTCCGTACAGCAATACATTGTTGGCCTGATAACCCTTCAAAAGCTGCTCTGTATTCTCAATAATCCTGGCTTTTTGCTCTTCATAGCCCACAAGCTCATCGAGGGTTATGGGATCTACATCGCTGATTGCCTTGAGGCACCCCTGACCGTTGACCCGCTCCCATCTGAAAGCTTTATACATGCCAAACACACCGGAGCCGCAGCGATGGAAATGCCGGGCCAGCTCCCGGGCTCCCCAGTCCACCACCGTGTGATAGTTTTTTAATCCTTTATCACCGGAAACAGGATATGGGCCAAATGGGTTAAACCATTCATCAAAGCCCGCTCTGTACGAGGCAAAATCCAGAATATCGTCCCATCTCGCCTTGGCAACCTGCCTTATGCAGCCCAATTCATATTCCATAACATCTTTCAACCAGGATGGAAGTTCCTCATAATTCACAAACTCGGCCTGACGGCTGAAAACGGTCTCATAGCGCAGCAGGCAGTACCCCCAATAACTGCTCCAGGATGGCCCATCCTGCCCCCAGGGAAAATCATTTATAAGCCGGTTGAGAAACTGACCGTATATATCCAGCAGCGTATGGGGTGATATTTTATCATCCAGCAAGCCTGCTATAAACTGTTCAAAGGCAGCCACAACCGGATCCTTACGCACATGTCTGTACAAAGCCAGCCCCTTTAGAGCCCTGTCAATATTCTTTATCTGGCCTTGAATGTTATTGATACCAGTTGCATTCTTCAATTCAAATCCTCCCCATGATCCTTGTTTGTATCATTTCAACCTTATAATATACCTCTTGTAAATCAACGGTAGTAAACTGCCTGCCTTCCATCAGAATTTTTCCGTTTACAATTACCGTATCAACGTCGCTGTCCCGTCCGCTGTATACCAGATGGGTGATAGGATCGGCTGTGGGATGACAATGGGGGCCATCCTGCCTTAATAATATGATATCGGCTTTCTTTCCAACCTCTAAACAGCCAATCTCATCTTCCCAGCCCAAAGCTTCCGCCCCGTTTTTAGTGGCCATGCTGAACACCTGCCTCGCAGGGAGCAGAACAGGGTTTTCGTTGATTCCCTTGCTCAAAAGAGCAGCAAAGTTCATCTCCCTCATAATGCTCAGACTATTGTTGCTGGCAGCACTGTCGGTACCAAGGGCTACATTAATCCCTTTATCCACGAGATCAACCGTCTTAGCAACACCGCTGCCCAACTTAAGGTTGCTTATAGGACAATGAACGACGTGTACCCCGTTATCCTTCAATATATCCATATCCTCACGGCTCAAGTGTACACAATGGACGGCTAAGGTATGATGTTTGAACAGCCCCAGTCCTTCCAGATATTCTACCGGCGTTTTCCCATACTTCCTTCGGCATTCTTCAACCTCATGCCGGGTTTCGGCCAGATGAATGTGAATACCCGCTCCTAGCTCCTGAGCTAGATCCATACATTTCTCCAAATATTCCCGATCACAGGTATACACCGCATGAGGGCCCACCATAATCCTGATACGGCCCTCAGCCTGTCCATTCCATTCTTCCCATAGCCTTCGATTTTCTGCAAGACGCTGTTCCGCCTTCGGATCAGGCCCCTGCAGCCCTCTGGCCAGCACAGCCCGGATACCCGAGCGGGCTACGGCTTTTGCGGTCTGATCCATAAACATATACATATCAGCAAAAACAGTCACCCCGCTCATGATCATCTCGGCAATGGACAGCAGCGACAGCCAGTATGCATCCCCGGGCATTAATCTGTCTTCCATCGGCCATATTTTTTCCGACAGCCACTCCATGAGGGGGATATCATTGGCATAACCACGAAAAATTGACATGGCCGAATGGGTATGGGCATTGACAAAGCCGGGAAGGGCCAGCATACCCTTTCCGTCGATCACTTTGTCGGCCTTAAAGTCCTGAGGCAGCTGTTCCTCCCCTCCAATGTAAGCTATAACGGCTCCCTCCACCCCGATACATCCTTGGTCATACTCGTTCATGTTGGCGTCCATTGTAATAATACGCACATTTTTTATCAGTATCTTCATCCTAATCCCTTTCTATAATCGTTTGTTCCGCACGATCATATAAAACTCCCCATCAGACATCCCAATGGCTTACCGGCCATACACAATATCAATAGGACATCAGGTACTGTCTTTGTTCGGATGTAAGTGAATCAATTTCAATTCCCAACGATTTTAGCTTCATTTGAGCCACTCTGTAGTCAATGGATCGGGGCACGCCGTATACCCTGGGTTGAAGCTGTCCCTTATTTTCTACAAGATACATAACCGAGAGAACTTGCAGGGCAAAGCTCATATCCATGATCTCGGCGGGATGCCCATCCCCGGATGCCAGATTTACCAATCTTCCCTGAGCCAGAAGATTCAGCACCCTGCCGTCCTTCATCACGTATCCCTCAACGTTCTGCCTCATTATCCGCTTCTCTATCGCCAGCTCTTCCAGGTCGGGCTTGCATATCTCCACATCAAAGTGGCCTGCATTGGCCAGTAACACACCATCTTTCATTCTCTCAAAATGCTCCCGTCTTATAACTTTTGTACAGCCGGTGGTGGTAATGAATATATCACCCACTTCAGCCGCTTCAAGCATGGGCATTACTCTAAAACCATCCATGGCTGCTTCCAGGGCTTTGATAGGATCTACCTCGGTAACTATGACATTGGCACCCAGACCTCGGCCCTTAAGGGCAACTCCTCTTCCACACCAGCCATAACCGGCCACAACGACGTTTTTGCCGGCAACAATAAGATTTGTGGTTCGCATAATGCCATCCCATACCGACTGTCCTGTACCGTACCGGTTATCAAAAAGGTATTTGCAACGGGCATCATTAACTGCGATCATGGGAAATCTCAAACTCCCATCCCTTTCTCTCGCCCTGAGGCGGTTAACTCCGGTGGTGGTCTCCTCACAGCCTCCTATTATTCGGCTGCATACCTCGGGAGCTTGTGAATGCAAAATTGCAACCAGATCTCCCCCGTCGTCAATGATAATATCCGGACCTATATCAAGAGCCCTGTTAAGATGTTCATAATACTCCTCATCGGTTGCCCCATACCAGGCGTGGACAATAAGCCCATCCTGTACCAGGGCTGCTGCTATCGCATCCTGGGTAGACAGGGGATTGCTCCCGGTAACCGACACCTGAGCACCACCGGCAGCTAAAACCTGACAAAGATATGCTGTTTTTGCCTCCAGGTGCACCGATACCGTGATCCTTTTATGGAGCAGGGGTTTATTCAATTCAAATTCCTGCTTCAGCTCGCTGAGCAGAGGCATGTAAGCCTTGACCCAGTCAATCCTTGCTTTGCCTTGAGGCGCCAAAGATATATCCCTGATTGTACTTTTCATCTTCATAACCTCCTGACTGACAGGTAAAACGCATTCTAATTTTAGCATATTGCTGCAAGAATGTCTTGTTTTTTTGGAAACAAATAGGATTATACCCCCCTTCCTTTTTCCCGTATATTGTGATATAATTTATTATGCACTCCCGTGCGTAGCAGCACAGTATTCATAACCATTTTTGCATATTTTCTATACCAACCATTCCTCGGCGTTTTACTTCAACGGGAGTATAAACGTGAAAGGGGGAATTGGTAACATGTCAGCGCAGTTAGTTAGGGAGTTTAACGCTGATTTGGGGGAGCTTTCACTTTTAACATCGGGTAAGCATTGGAAGAGATTCAACGCCAATAAAATTGAAAAAATCCAACGCACTACAGGAAGCAAAAAGGTGTTGTTCTTTTCTAAGCCTGTGGAAACAATAGAAATACATATTCAGGGCGAAGACACTCCCTACATCATTCAAAAAGGATCGATAAAAGATGATTTCCAATGGATTGTGGATGTACTGAAAAGATTTGCCGAAAAGAATAAGGTTCCCTTTTCAGGGTGAGGTCCAGGTAATGCCTGGCCTTTTTTATATGTGACATTGTTTATTAACATGGGCGTTTCAATTCACAAATAATTACTTATAAATAAATAGGTTTTATATTTAAAACAGGAGGGAAAAGGCTTGAAGCAGCTGTTACGGCAATTTCGGGAGAAAAAATCAAAGTCGGATACTTATATCCTATCACTCCATGAGTTTAACGCAACCAAACAGATATTTCAGCGTATCGCCGAAGGAATTATAGAAGCATCAACGCAAATCAGCAGTTTCGATCTCAGGGCATCCCATTTTGCTGAACTTATCAGCCGTATAACCCAGCGCACCAGAGAGATCTCCCATTCACTTGTTGCCATGGCTCAACAGACTTCAGCCAGCATGTCGGAGGTGGCCGAAGCTTCAACTCATGCCACAACATCACTTATGGAAATTGCACAAGAATCCAATATCATAGTTCAGAATATTCATGATAACTCGCAAAAATTGAACCAGGTGATGAAAAAAAACGAGCAGGCCATTCAAACGGCCCGAAATATGCAGGAGACTGTTGAAAATTTAATTGCTAAGCTGGAACCAATCCGTGAAACAATAAGGGGTATCGACCAGATTGCCCGCAAAACCAATTTGCTGTCACTTAATGCAGCAATTGAAGCTGCCCGCGCAGGCGACGAGGGAAAAGGCTTCGCCGTGGTTGCAGAGGAAATACGCAGATTGTCTGAAAGCACCACAAATCTGTTGGATACCGCCAGAAAGCTGGTGGAACAAATCCAGGAGGCCTCAACATCAAGTTCTAATAGCGTTAAAGACACAATTGCCATCATCCACGAAATAAACGATGAACTGCTTATAGTAAACAATAAACTCAATGAAAATACCCACTCGGTATCCAAAGTGAATAAGGAAATAGAGGAAGCTGCTTCATTTAACCAGCAGCTTAACGCTTCGGTTCAGGAAGTAACAGCAGCATCCCACGTATTAAATCAGGATGCAGAATCCCTTCACAATTCTTCCCTGGAATTGGAGCAGGTCGGACAATCTCTGGAGACCGCATCCGCATCCCTCGGAGATATAGAAAATAACCTTGATAAAATTTCGCAAAAAGCAGGTCGCCTCGCCAGTACCCGGCACTGGGCGCTGCCCAACAGCAGTTTTATCGCTGCAATCGACAGGGCGATTGAAGCTCACAGAAAATGGGTAGAGGACTTAAGAAGCATGATAGACAATATGGTAATACTACCCCTTCAAACCAACGAACATAAATGCAGTTTCGGACACTTTTACTACTCTGTGGTCCCATCTCACCCCGAAATCCGCCGGCTGTGGGATGCAGTGGAATCGGAGCATTCCGTGCTGCATAACAATGCCAAAACCGTTATTGAATGCATACAGAATCAGAAGAAAGAAAGAGCGCTGGAAATATTTGAGCATACATTTGAGCTATCTCGAAACATAATACAGACGTTTCAAAGAATACGAGAGATAGCCCGGGCACTTGATGAAAATCAGCAGGGTCTGTTTGAAAACAATCTATTCGAGCTATTCGACTTAAATAACACCCAAAACAACAAAATAGGACAATGACCCTAGTTGAAAAATCTTTCCATATGTAATATAATTAGACATAAGAGATAATTAAATCTCCTAATATGGTATCAATTGTGAGGAGGGATAGATTATGTTTAAATTCAAAAAGGTTTCTCCCACATTACTGTACATAATTACAATTGTTTCTTTGGTTTTAGCAGGTATAGCCGGCATGAAATGGGGTTAATGTAATACGTTTTTATTAAGAATTACCTCAAAAAAAAGCCTTCTATGGGCTTTTTTTTGAATCTTATTTTTATTTTGATGATTTTTGTAGGATTTACCGATGTTTTATCGAATAATAAAGCAGCAAACAATAAGCAGAATAAAGAAAACACAAAAGGAAAGAGCATAGCATCATGAAGAACAGAATACATAATAAGATAAGCGGTTTATATATATATACCATTGCATTAAGCACGTTTCCTTTGTTAATTTATACATACCCCTGGTTTTCGGTGGACAAAGTACCCGAGATGCTGTTTTGGCTGGCACTTAACACCGCTGCAGAATACAAGCCCCTTTTGATTTCAAAATCCGACGGCATCAGCGAAATATCGTTATCCTTTACCACGCATCTGTGCATGATAATACTTTTGGGTACCCGGGGAGCAATCCTAATTGCCATAATCAGTACCCTGATCATCGAAGCCTTATCAAAAAAACCGTATTACAAAGCATTTTTCAATACGGGCCAGTATTCATTGACCCTGTTGATAAGCGGTAATTTGTTTCACATGCTTAAGCTTTCCCCCCAAACCGTGGCCTTGGATCTGGTAATGGATATGCCTGCTCTTATAGTGGGGGCTTGCACCTATTACTTTTTTAATGTCTTTTTTGTAAGTATTGTAATTTCACTGACAACAAACACACCCTTACGCAATATATTCATGAGTGACTTTAAGATCATAATAGGCTATTACCTGACCCTGGCTGCGGTAAGCTCTGCAGCTTCAGCCATATATAAGCCGGAACAGCCCTACGTTATATTTATTATGATCCCCTCCTTGTTGATGATCGATCAAGCCCTCAAAAGATACTACAGCCTTCGTGAAGAAGCCATAGAAACCCTGAAGGTCCTGGCCGAAGCTATAGACGCCCGGGATGAGTATACCGCCACCCATTCGGCCAGGGTAGCTGAATATGCCAAAAAAATTGCCCAGCAGATGAAATTGCCGGTTGATCACATCAATATTATCGAAATAGCTGGCAAAGTACATGATCTGGGCAAGATCGGCGTGCAGGATCACATACTTAAAAAGAAGGGAAAATTAACGGCTGAAGAAATGCAGCAGATCGAAAAACATACCGAAATAGGCTATCGCCTGTTGAAAAACCTCAGACCCTACAAAACCGGGGCCATTTATGTCTTATACCATCATGAGCGTATAGATGGGACGGGATATCCCCACAGGATATCAAGTGATTTCATTCCCCTGGGTGCAAAAATTTTGGCGGTTGCCGACTGCTACGACGCCATGACGTCGGATCGCCCTTATCGCAAAGCGTTAACCCAGTCCCAGGCTGTCGACGAATTGAGGCGTTGTTCGGGAACCCAGTTCGATGCCAATGTTGTTGAAGCCTTCATAGAGGTGTTAAAACGGGATTATAACTATCAGGAGGAATAAATGTTTATTCTATACGCCGTTGCAATAGGTATACTGGCCGGTTATATCAGAGGCGGGCGGATGAAATGGCTTACCCTGCGTCCCCTAAAGCATAACGGGCTGGCAATCGGCGGCTTTGCAATACAAATCATACTGTTTTCCGGAATATCCTTTTTGAGTAAAATCCCCCGCGGCCTTACGATAAGCCTTCATGTCATTTCATATATATTACTGCTGCTGTTCACATTTTTTAACAGAAAAATAACCGGTATCCCTATTATAGGGACCGGTATTCTGTCAAACGCTCTGGCCATATCATTAAATGGAGGTTATATGCCTACATATATAGGCAAGCTGGAGGGTACATCCATGGGGAAGTACTCGGAATCCGTAGCACAGGGTTTTAACAATTCCATTGCCATTACCGACAGCACAAAACTACCCTGGCTATGCGATATTTTTCACCTTCCCGAATGGCTCCCCTTCTCCAACGTCTTTAGCATAGGCGATGTAATCATCGCCGTGGGAGTGTGCCTTTACCTTATCTTTAATATGCAGCCCTCGGAAAAAAAGGCGCCCAATGAACCAGGATATTAGTCGGCATGCCGTCCCTGATCTATTCACCTGGCGTTGGATTTGCTATATTAGGTATATTAGCTTTATAAATTATCCCTACTATTATCATGGACATAATGAGCTCGGGCAACAAAAAACTCCCGTTATACACCATTGAGTAAACCCAGGGATTTTGCCCTTCAGGAGCATAGCTGGCAAATACTACAGCGCCCGATATGACATGGCATATAAACCTGCCCAGCACTCCAACAAACGTACCCGACATGGCTCCAATGATTCCCCTCCGACGGAACAGGCCTGCCAAACCGAGACAGGCAAATGCAATAACGTAGTCAAATAATATGGAAATGATATGATAACTCCATTTTGGCCCCAACACAAACTGGAGTATGCCGTACACCGCTCCGGCCAATATACCGTGGCCAGTGCCCCATCTTATTGCAAAAACCATTATCGGAACCATGGAACCGGCCGTCACCGAACCACCCTGAGGCATTTGGTAAATTACCACATAGCTTAGCACCTGGGCCAGGGCTATCATCACCCCGGCTTCCACCAGCATTCTTACACTCATCCTTTTCATCGTTAATCCTCTCCTTCCTTTGGCAGGGAGAAAAAAACTGCATGCCAACAAAGAACATGCAGTTTTACTTACAATTCGTCCCTACGCTGGCATTACCCAGATCAGGTTCATGGGTCGGAGTCATACAACTCCCTCTCAGCCGAATTGCTTCAGCTCCCCGTCAATATTAATATTTTTATCATACTAGCACCTGCAGCTCCCTTTGTCAATACTCAATGCTTTTGTCTATATAAAAACACAATGGAAATCAGAACGCAAAAAGGCTTGGAGCCTTGTTTACACCTTGTTTACACAGTGAAATATAGGTTAAACAATGTTTGGAACAAGAACCCCATGGTCCCGGATTGGATAATAGGTTATAATGATTATATAAGCATATGCAAGAAATTTTTGATATAAAGTTACCGATATTATGGAGGTGATAGGGTGCCCCAAAACAACAGGAGCATAAAAACTGGCATCATCGGATACGGGTACGCGGGAAGGATCATACATCAACAACTTATTCAAGCTACAGATGGTCTGGAACTACGTGCCGTCAGCACATCGAATCCCGACAGACAGACTGAAGCGGAGAGAAACAATCTAATAGTTTATCCAAACCCCCAGGAGCTTATAGCAGATCCGGCTATCGAACTGGTTGTCATAGCTACCCCTCACTATTCCCATGCCGAGCTTTCCATAGAGGCATTGAATCACGGAAAACATGTGGTAACCGATAAAATAATGTGCTTAACTACCAAAGAAGCCGACGCCATGATACAGGCTGCCCGAGACAACAAAAAAATGCTGAGCGTGTTTCATAACCGACGGTGGGATGAGGATTTTCTGACAGTACGAAAGTACATTGGAGAAGCTTGTGTGGAAAAGCCAAGAATCATCAAATCCTACGTATATACTGACAGCTTTCCACAACCAGGGCGGTGGCGAAGTTCAAGGGCCAAAGGCGGCGGAATATTGAGCGATTGGGGAGCCCATCTTATAGATCAGGCCTTATCGCTTCAACCTGCAAGAGTTGTATCGGTATATTGCGATATGCAGTATTCTGCAAAAGATGTTGATGTGGAAACCTGGGCTTTATGCGTACTGACTTTTGAAAACGGCACCAGACATATTATCGAAACAGCCAATGACAGCCATAAGCGCCTGAAAGGCTGGGATATATTAGGAAGCAGTTCCCGACTCGTTTGTGAAGGCTATGATCCCCAGGAAGCTGCTTTGCGGAGGGGCGAAACCATACCCGATTCGGTGCAGCAATCGGGATTTACAGGCCTGCTTTACACAAAGAATCAAGAACCACTCCCGTTGAATTTTATTCCAGGAGACTGGACCAAATACTATAAAAATATAGTTCAGCATCTGTTGCATGGTGAAGAGCTGGCCGTCAAACCCGAAGATGCCAGGAAAGTCGTTCAGGTTCGGGAATTGGCCTTACAGTCAGCAAGCAATAATATAATTATAAAAACCAGCATATAGCCACAGATATCAATCAACCATCATACTACTTCAGGCAAATCAGATTCTTTAATGCCCGGCTGCCTTAACATGCAAAATAAAGTCCATTACTGTAAGCAACAGCAATGGACTTTATTTTTATGCTTTATATTTTTACGTTTTACCTCAGACTGCTATGTGTAAAATCCTTACAGCCAGCGAAAAATATACTATAAGGGAAACTGCATCCACAATTGTTGTAATCAGAGGGCTGGCCATTATGGCAGGATCTAGCCCTACCTTTTTAGCCAGCATTGGCAGCGTACCCCCAATAAGTTTGGCAAAAATTATTGTCAGAAACAGGGTCAGCGATATAGTGAGCGCAATAGAAAGATCGTAACCTTCCAGGAAATAAATCCTGATAAAATTGACAACTGTTAAACCAAACCCAACCAATACGCTGATCTGGAGCTCTTTCCTAATTACCTTTAAAATGTCAGAAAACTTCAATTGGCCTAAGGCAAGGCTCCGGATTACCGTCACCGACGACTGAGAACCTGCATTTCCACCGGTATCCATAAGCATGGGGATAAAAGCTGTCAAGGCCACAACCGCCTCGATGGCTACCTGATACCTTCGTATAATATAGCCGCTTACCGTGGCGGAAATCATCAATATCAAGAGCCATACGATCCTCTTCCTTGCTAACATCAAGGGAGTCGATTCCAAATAATCTATCTCAGAAGGCTGAATAGCAGCAATGCGCTGGAAGTCCTCGGTATTCTCCTTCTCAATAACATCAACAATGTCGTCGATGGTTATTATTCCTACCAGCCTTTTTTCCTGATCCACTACCGGCACGGCCAGAAAATCGTACTTCTTGAATATATCAGCAACATCTTCCCGATGATCGTAGGTATCAACATAGATGACTTCCTTTCTCATTATATCTTCAACCTTTGCATCCGGAGATGCTAAAACCAGATCCTTAAGAGAAACAATGCCTTCCAGCTTGCGCCGTGCATCGGTAACATAGCATGTATACACAATTTCCCTGTCCCGGCCTACTCTGCGTATTTTTCCCAAAGCATCTTTCACCGTCATCTCTTTTTTCAGATCCACGAACTCTATAGTCATCAGACTGCCGGCAGAATTGTCGGGATACTGGAGAAAATGATTTATCAACCTACGCTCGGCTTCAGAAACATTTCTCAAAATCCTCTTAACCACATTGGCCGGCATTTCTTCCAAAAAGTCGATTTTATCATCGAAAAACAGATCGTTCATGATATCAATCAATTCTTTTTCATCGATCAGCATGGATATTTCGCCCTGCCGCTCGGTAGACAGGTAGGAAAAGACATCGGCTGCAATCTCTTTGGGAAGCAATCTGAATGCAATAATGGCATTCTTTGAATCCAATTCGTCTAGAAATTCAGCAATGTCGGGTATCTGTAGCTCACTTAACCTTTCCTTCAGTTCAACATACCTTTTCTGGGTCAGCAACATTATCATATCCTCAAAAGCCATATCATTACCTCCTTTGCTCCATACGATTATCCCTTATAACTATTTCGTTATAATTCCACAATGCATGTCCAAACCACTGCCCCATGTTTTCCGCTTATACGGCATGCATCTATTGCATACCATGGCATATGCAATAGCCTTAATCATATAGAGCCAAAATAATGTATGGCTTTGAGAAAGAGAATCCAATAGGATTATACATTATTTTCATTAATTTTTATTAAATGGAAAACAGAGGCAGCAGAATACACAATTTCATCACCCGTTATTCTGTTTGTGCTATAAAGAGATTTACTAGGGCCGGCGTCCATTCTACCACCTCCATACAGTTTTTAGAATAAAATGTAGAAATTCAAAACCTACCTTTATAGAATAACACACCGCAGGCACAAATTCAAACCGGAATTGTGAAAAAAATTTAGCGGGCTAATTATAGCCCGCTTTTTCCCTAACAGCAATTGCAGCAGCACTCAATATGTGCTTTAACCACCTCATCAATTTCAGCTTCATCGTTGGAGGGCATCCTTACATTGCCTATAAGCTCCCACTCCTCCACATGGCAAAGGGTGGCATCGGGTTCTACCAGGGTTAACGGCGACAAGCTTTCCATCTCCAGCATATAATCAGTAGTATAGGTTTCGTAGGAAACACCGAAATCGGGATATTTGGCTCCCATTTGATGCATATACCGTTTTATGAACAGATTTCCATGGTTGAAATAAGCCGCCCATCCATCCTCATTATTTATGCCAAATTTAATGGGCTGCTTGGTAGCTGGATCCTGCTGCAGAACAATATATTTATCCCCCCAATATATGCGATGGTCATTCATCTTTGAATAGGGCCATAAGGCAAGAACCCGGTTGCCCAACAAGCCGGTATCCCTCTTGGGCTGGGGAACGATCTCCTTTCCCCCCGGCGCCATCACCGTCAAAGCCCACGCGGAAAACTCAACCGGCCATGCATTCCTGTTTGTCAGCCGATGAACAACCCTTACCCTGTCACAGCAGGCAGCCAGGGTGATCTCCATTTCTTTTTCAATCTGTACCCAGGGTTCAACTTTTTGCTTAACCTTAATCCCATTTTCAATTTTGCACCATTCCACAGGAACATCGTCAGGAATATAGGAACGAGGATTATTTTCGGGGCTGTGCCATAGCCTATGCCCACCTAATATCTTCCATACCCCCTCCATGGGTTTATCAAGAGGTGTAGTTTCCTCAAGCGCTTCACAAAATTCGTTTTCCTTACCAAGAAAGCCAAAACGTATTACCCTCGGCCCTACATCCACGGTAACCACTACGTCAACGGAACCGTTGGAGATCTCAACACATTTTCCATACTCCTTGTAGACAATTTCCTTAATGCTAATCGCCACGACAAACTTCACTCCTTCCCAGCTTATTATATAATCTATCATTTTCTCCACAGATCATCAAAATCCTGCTTCCAAACTCCGTGCACAATATCAGACGTATATTTTTTCTTCCGGCAGATACCGGGCAAGCTGTCGGTACATAAAATCCTTCATCTGCCCATCTTCAGCATAGCTCATTACTCCTTTATCCGAATGCATCATGGATTGAGCAAATATGTCGGTATCCAGACGGGATCTGCTAATCCTTTTAAATTGCTCCTTGTTCATACGAAAAATTCCTATATTTGCATCAAAGATCCCATCCGCTGGGATGGTTGCGAATACGTTATCCACAAAATCGGCATATATCTTTTGCCAGTTCTTTATTCTGAGCACGGGTTCAAAGCACAGCCGGACCTGCCACCCATCCTCCGCAGCAGCTTTTGCGGCCAGCAGCCTTGTTTCAAGGGGCGGCACCTGCCTTTCATAACGCCGTGCAACCTCCTGGGGAGATACCGACCAGGCTAACACCACCTGTTCAACGGGTTTTAAGCCTCTAATTGCCCCGTAATTAGCGCTTTTAGTCCTAAGTTCAATGGTTAGATTTTGTTTCCTGCCTGCAAACTCTATCCATTTGGAAGCATAAGGCACTATGCCTTCCAATGCCAAAAGATCGGTGTCATAGGATATGCAAAGGTACAAACTGCCGTACTCAAGGCATTTTCCCACAGCTTCAAAAAAGTCCCCTATATTCACAAATACCACAATATTGGCCGAGTTATAAAGGCCTTGTAAATAGCAGTAATCGCAATCATAAAGACAGTTTAGGACACATGAAGCGTAATAAAAATCATCATTCCCAAAATCCTCACAAACCTCGGGGCCCTGATAAAGAAAGGGTTCCTGTTTCACGGCCAGGATCAGTTTTGGCGAATCCTTTTGCCGCCTGTAATCCTGATGCGGTCTGTTGAACACATCTTTATAATGCTGTATCTCCACCTTAACCGCCCGGGGAAAACGTTCCAAAATATAGCCGGTAACCGGATGGGATAAAGCCTTTTGCTCCACGTATATGTGTGAGAACTTATTCATCAGTGAGTATCCTTTTGATTCTCTCAAAGGCTTTCCTCCCTTCTGCCTTTATCTTAACCTCTTCCACTACAATATCCGAGAGATCAGGCAACGGTTTACCGGCCCTGAGCTTGTATCTGCGAGCCAGCTCGACAAGTTGATGTCCCTGAGTTACGGTAAGACGCAGCCGTTTTTTAATATCTTCCAGCTGCCCCAGTTCATCATCAGAGAAAATCGGTTCATTGGGTTTACAATATATTTCAATCTGTTCCAGGAAACCATCAATCTTATCCATGGCCTCAGTTATCAAGCCGACAATCTCGCTTTTGTCGAAGTTGTCTGCCTCCAGATAGTCCCCTATAATTTTTATTATATATATCTGGTGGGGAGACAAAAATTTGGATGCCGCCTGAAAAAAACCTGAAGCCTCCATGTCCACAAAATCGGCGCAAAGCTGGATTTGACCACTGTCAACGTCCTTCTGCCTTACAAGCCGGTTATGAGTTGCAATACTGCCTTCTACGAAGGGGTGCTCCAATAATATGTCGGGATAATACTCCCTCCCGGTTTCATAATCCACAATTCTATGTATCAGAACCGGGGTTCCAATGGAATGTTTTTGGCTTGCGGCACCGCATACCCCGATATTTACGATGGCTACACCCTGATCGGTATTCACCCCGGCAAGCAGATAGGTGGTGGCTATTGCCGATGCCATCTTTCCAATGCCGCTCACAATCAGGTACATGCCATTTCCCTTAAACAGCGGGAAAAACTTGCAGCCGTCATCACGCTTCAGCTTGTGTCTTTCAACTATAGGCCTGGCTTCCCATGGCAAAGCCGCCACAACATAGATCACATACCATCCTCCTCAATCCATAACTCTACCGTATATTCCTCCGCCACCGTGCATTATTTTGAGCTTTCCCTCCCGCCCTTTTTTTATCATGTCCGCTATTGACCGGGATACCACCCTGCTCAGCTCTTCGCCTTTAACCTTGTGCAGAATATTCATTTCACTTCCGAACTCGTTAATAAGCCTGTCAATAGTTTTGGGGCCCACCCCCGGCAAAAAATTCAGCGGAACCTGATAATGATAGGGAGGACGAATTTCTTGATGAAAACCACCCTTTATCCTCTCTCTGCCTTGAGCCCGATCGCCAATTGTCTCAAGACGGTCTCTAACCCCCACAACTACTCTGTGTTTTGGGTTATTGGGACACTTAAGCACAGGAGGAGGCTCTTGAACAATTCCCTTACACTTCAGGCAGAAGGTCCTATGATATTTCCCCAGCTTCGGATCAAGCCCGTAATTGGCAACAATTCCCCTTCCGTCCTCCCCCTTTAATGCCTTGATCACTTCTTCAAAATTCAAGGCAGCAAGCCTCATGATGTTGTATTCCCTTCCCATCTTGATCAGCGAATGGGCATCCGAATTGCTGGTAAATGCCTTTGTATCCAATTCGGACAGCAGGCCTGCCATCTGAGTATCGGCGCTCAGTCCCAGTTCTATTGCCGGAATCCTGCTGAAGGCTCTGTCATCAAAGATGGTGTGCAGGCTGTGGGTACAGCTGCCGTAAAAACCCTTGTAGGGAGTAAAGACATGAGCAGGCATGAGGAAACCGCCAAGAGAATCTACTATATCAAAAAGCTGCTGTCCCGACAGCTGGCTGACCATGGAATTCTCCGGCAGATTAGTCATATGCCTGTCCATTATAAATG
Source organism: Clostridiales bacterium DTU074 (assembly GCA_001513075.1). Lineage (GTDB taxonomy): Bacteria > Bacillota > Clostridia > Caldicoprobacterales > Caldicoprobacteraceae > DTU074. Next base: position 37,323 of record LFSE01000115.1, read on the forward strand.
AAAACTCCTTGAGTTGGGGTAACCGGGGGAAGAATACCAGCGAATGGGCACGGCATCCGCTTTCCTCCCGGGTTTCGATTTCAGACCCCAGCAGGATCACCAGGTCATCCCTGTAACTCATACCACCCTCAGGCAGTTCCTCAAGCTGTCCCTGCCTCAGCAGCTCCTCTATATCTCTTATAATCCAGGGGGATACGCAGTCCGCCATACCAATGATGTTGATTCCCTTACGATACCGGGCCTCATGGGCAATGTTGGCAAATGTAAGATTACGAGCGGTACCGCCCTTGACAAACCTTCCATCGGAGGACCTCCCAACATGGACGTGCAGGTCAACATAATATTCCCTCATTATTTCGCTACTCCTTCTCCTGCATATCGTCTATTCCGTCTTATTTTACCTCTTTTATCGTTTCTGAATCCATGTCCGCTGACATTTAGAGATCGAATCGCACATCAAAGCGCTTTACAATCTCTATCGCCCTTCAATAGAGTACACCATACAATACTGATAAGATACATCAGCAAGGGCCGTTCACTCTTCAGCGCCCAGCAATACTCTTACCGGAGCCCCTCCCGCTCCCTTGATCTTCATGGGCAGGCATAGCAGGTAATACATACCCGGCTCCACATCAGACAGATCGACTCCTTCCAGTGCTATTATATCGTTTCCTAAAATTATATGGTGAACATCCTTTGTGTCCCCGTAAGGCCCTATTGAAAAATAGTCGATGCCCACCAGCCTTATCCCCCGATCCACCAACCAACGGGCAGCTTGGACAGATAAAGCCACATAATCCTTGTGAAATTCCCTGTCGTGGAGCCACTTGGAGTTGCTGGTCTTTATAAGCAACCTTTTTATTCCGGGAGCCACGGCTTGCTTCAGAGCTTCCAAATCCACATGCACCCCTGTCGAGGGCACCTCCACCACCTGACAGGGACCGATGAGCACATTCAAATCCAAATCCTCAATCCTCTTTCCATCGGCTATAAAGTGATAGGGGGCATCCAGATGGGTACCAAAGTGTACGCTTGATTCAATGGTAGACACATTGGCATTGGAACCCTTTCCTATTTCGCGGGTTACGCGATGGGCAAAGGGAGTATCCCCCGGCCAGCTTGGACGGCCTTCCTCCATGGGCAAGGTAACATCAATCCATTTCATGGGTGTTTCCCTCCTACATTTTTTATTCCCCTATAATTGTTAAAGCTCACTTTTTATATATAATCAATCAAAGGCATTGTCAAGGCTCTTGTCAGTACCGGCTTCATTTAAGCAAGTCATATTAATGCTCGTGCTTTTTTTGAATAAATGCAATCATACACAGGTAAACGCACCATCTATGATGATATCCGCACCCGTTGTAAAAGACGAAGCATCGCTGGCAAGATAAATCACAGCACCCAGCAGCTCTTCAGGTTTTCCCATTCTCCTGGCAACAGACAGATCAAGCCATGTCTTTTTCCATTCATCCGGAGCAGATAATGTCATTGCTGTAGATATATACCCGGGGCTTATACAATTTACCCTAACATTATAGGGCATCCATTCAACTGCCAGTGATTTTGTAAGCTGAATCACTCCGGCTTTCGATGCATTGTATGCACATTGAGGCTGTGGAATGTTGACAATATGAGCTGACATTGAAGCTGTATTTATTATGGAGCCGCCTCCCTGCTTGATCATAACTCTCCCGACTGCTTGAGCCACCAAAAAAACGGCTGTCAAGTTGACGTCTATGACTCTACACCACGATTCGTAAGACATTTCCTCAGCCTTTTCATTAATGCAAATACCTGCATTGTTAAAGCATATATCTATTCTTCCGAATTCTTCAACTACTTCTCGCACCATAGCCGAAACCTGATCGGGCTTTGTTACATCAGTTTTTATTGCAATTACTTTTACCCCTGCTTGTTTAATCTTTTCTGCTGTTTTTTTTGCTTCATCAATGTCGATATCAACTATTGCCACATCCGCTCCTGCTTTAGCAAATCCCTCTGCAATGCTTTTCCCGATTCCTCTCGCACCACCTGTGACGATTGCCTTTTTTCCCCTGATATCAAAATTCATACAAATCCCCCCTTATTACTAAATAATTATTTAGCTATTTGCAATCCTTATATCAATCCTGGCTTCGTTCAGCTTCAAATTCCCTTAACTTTTTGCACAGTTCTACTGCCTCCTGTTTATTTGATGCGTTTACCTCAATAACCACATGGGCTGATTTTGGACAATTATTCACCCATTCGGGTATCAATCCGTAAATCTCGCCTTTTTCTACCATTGTATACATATGCCAATGACATACGCTATCACCAAAAACCTTACCCACCTGATGAGGTAAATCCCCATTATAATTTATCAATACAATTGTCCTTTGGTTTGTATTTGTGTCCATGAAAACCAGCCATTTCTTTTTGCGTTTATCTACAGTTGTAGCCATATTGAAGTTCCTCCTTCATTTTCTGTAGGACGGTTTCGTATGATAAACGTCATATAACGGCAGCAGGTTAATTATATATTATTAATTGCCCCAAACCATAGACTGGACACCTTCTCTTCCAACAAAACTCAATATATTACCTTCTTCTGAAAGTACAAATCGCAAAAGATAGCTATTGCTGTTGCATGAGAAGTGTATTTCTGCCCAGGATACTCTAGAATACTGTTACAACCCATATATACAAAAGAGAATATTGCAGTGCATACTTAAGAAGATCACAACTTCAATAAATACAGTATAGCAAAGATTTACTGAATCATGGCTCTGTGGATATCAACAGGTAAACATATTATGACTCAGATCATTAGATACGATTACATTTTAACATAATTCCATATCAAAATACCATTTTATTTATAATTAGTTTACATATTTATTTCAAAGCAAGCCAACATATACTATTGTACACAAACCATTAACCGTGTGCATTCATTAATGAGACAAGAAATGGGATTTTTGCGACATTTTATATGATCGAACACATATGGATTGCTAATGCAGACCATCATCGCCAGGCTGTTACTAATTCCGGGCATAAAAAAACGGGGCAAAAAGCCCCATTTAAAGCCATTTATTTTCTTACAACCGTTAAGGTTACCCTCTCGTCATTTATGTTCCATTCCTTTGTATAACCGTCAGCCTTGCCCTCAGCAATTTGAGTGGCAAGCACTTCCTCGGCAATTTCTTCTTTGTTCCTTTCAATTATACGACCAATCCTGTCGTTGTCGAAGTAGTACAGATGAATTCTGTCCTGAACCTCAAAGCCTGCTTCCTTACGCATGTTCTGAACCTTGCTGACTATCTCCCGCACAAAGCCCTCTTCCACCAGCTCTTCGGTAAGATTGGTATCAAGTGCAACCGTTATATCCCTGTTGCTCTCAACCACAAAGCCTTCCCTGTGGCCGGTCTCTATTAACACGTCCTCCTCGGCAAGTTCAATCGTTCGATCTTCAACTGTAAGTCGAACGGGTTGTCCGTTTCTAAACGTCTGCAGCGCCTTTTTCCCATCCAACTCCCTTAAAGCTTGAGTGAGCTTGGGCAACAATCTGCCGTACCTCGGCCCAAGGGTTTTAAGCTGGGGTTTTATGGTCACCACCGTAAAATCATCAATATCTTCGGTAAACACCAGCTCCTTAACGTTGAGCTCATCCTTTACCAGTTCCACAAACATATCCGGCAGGGTTTGACCGAGCTTTACATACATGGTCTTAAGAGGCTGGCGTATCTTTATATTGGCCGTATTGCGGCAGGCCCGCCCCATCGTCACCAGCTTAAGCACAACATCCATATTTTTCTCCAGCTCTTCATCTATCCAGCTGGCATCCGACCGGGGATAGTCGCACAGGTGTACGCTCTCAGGTGCATCTGGCTGTATGCTTCTTACCAGATTGTCATATATCTCCTCGGTCATAAAGGGTACAAACGGTGCCGCCAATTTGGCCAGTTCCACCAGAACAGTATACAGGGTCATATAGGCATTTATCTTGTCCTGGGGCATCTCCTTCTGCCAGAAGCGTTCACGGCTTCGTCTTACGTACCAGTTGCTTAGTTCATCCACAAAATCCTGTATCCCTCTGGCCGCCTCGGTTATCCGATATCGGTTGAGATTGTCATCCACAAAGGCTGTGAGGGAATGCAGCCTTGACAGTATCCACCGATCCATAACCGACAGCTTGTCATAATCCAGCGAATACTGGGTCGGATTGAATTTATCGATATTGGCATATAGCACAAAGAAAGCATAGGTATTCCAAAGGGTAGCCATAAACCTTCTCTGGGACTCGCTGACCGCTTCCTCGTAAAAACGGCTGGGCAGCCACGGCGCACTGCTGGTATAGAAGTACCACCGCACTGCATCGGCTCCCAATTTATCCAGCACTACCCAGGGATCCACCACATTGCCCTTATGCTTGCTCATCTTCTGCCCATCCTTATCCAACACATGGCCGAGAACTATAACGTTTTTGTAGGACGGCTGATCAAACAGCAGGGTGGAAATTGCCAGCAGGGTATAAAACCATCCCCGAGTCTGATCCACAGCCTCGCTTATAAAATCGGCCGGAAAGTTCTCGTGAAACAGCTCCTGGTTTTCAAAGGGATAGTGCCACTGGGCAAAAGGCATGGAGCCCGAGTCAAACCAGCAGTCGATGACTTCCGGGACCCTCTGCATCTTACCCTTCTGACATTCGGGACACCTTAAAAATACCCGATCTATATACGGCTTATGAAGTTCTATGTCTTCAGGGACATCTAGGCCCATCTCCTTAAGCTCGGCTATGCTCCCCACCACATGGCGGTAGCCGCATTCGCATTCCCATATAGGCAGTGGAGTCCCCCAATACCGCTCACGGCTCAAACCCCAGTCCACAACATTCTCAAGGAAATTTCCAAAACGCCCTTCCTTGACGTTTTCAGGGAGCCAGTTGATCTGGCGGTTATTCTTTAACAGCTGTTCCCTAACGGCTGTCATTTTAATAAACCAGGTATCCCTTGCATAATAAAGCAGGGGAGTATCGCATCTCCAACAGAACGGATAGGAGTGCTGATAATCCGCAACAGCATATATAAGGTTTCGCTGTTCAAGGTTTTTGATTATTTCGGGGTCCGCATCCTTCACAAATACCCCTTTCCATGGTTCAGCCGCTTCCACGAACTTTCCTTCACTGTCCACCAGCTGTACAAAAGGCAGATCGTATATTCTTCCAACCCTTGCGTCATCCTCACCAAAAGCAGGTGCGGTATGAACTATGCCGGTGCCCTCCGTCAATGTAACAAAATCGTCAGCCACCACATAATAGGCCTTCTTGTCCGTTTTAGCAAAATTGAACAAGGGCTCGTACTCAATCCCCACCAGTTGGTCACCGGTCATTCGAGCAAGCACCTCATATTCCTCTTTAAGCACACTTGGTGCAAGAGCCTCCGCCAGGATGTATACCTCATCTCCACACCTTACCTTTACATAACTTTCCTTTCCGTTAACGGTAAGGGCCACGTTGGAAGGCAGGGTCCACGGAGTGGTGGTCCAGGCCATGAGGAAGGTTTGCTGTTCTCCTCTGACCTTGAACTTAACGTAAATGGAAGGATCGGTAACTTCTTTGTACCCCTGAGCTACTTCGTGGCTCGACAGAGGGGTGCCGCAGCGGGGGCAATAGGGAACGATCTTATGACCCTTATACAGGAGCCCTTTATCCCATATCTTTTTAAGCGCCCACCAGACCGATTCAATGTACTCGTTATAGTACGTAACGTAGGGGTTCTCCATATCGGCCCAAAATGCCACCCTCTCGCTCATCTTCTCCCATTCCTGCTTGTATTTCCATACGCTTTCCTTACACCTGTGTATAAATGGCTCCACTCCGTACTTTTCAATTTCAGGCTTGCCGTTTATCCCCAGCTCCTTTTCAACTTCCAGCTCTACAGGAAGCCCATGGGTGTCCCAGCCCGCTTTCCGAAGCACTTTGTATCCCTTCATGGTCTTGTAGCGGGGTATAATATCCTTTATCACACGGGTAATAACATGACCTATATGAGGCTTCCCGTTGGCCGTAGGAGGCCCGTCATAAAAGGTAAACGTAGGCCCTCCTTCCCGAAACTGTACACTCTTTTCAAATATGCAATTTTCCTTCCAGAATTCCAGTATCTTCAGTTCCCTATCGGCAAAATTCAAACTGGTCGATACCTTCCTATACATAGCTTTCCCTCCAAAATCCAACGATTGTTTTGCGTACACCAATATAAATAAAACCTTTCATCCAGATATCAGGACGAAAGGTTAACTTCCGCGGTACCACCCGATTTTGATATAACACACGTGTATATCCACTTACCCGCATACAGGCGACTCCTATATGCGCCCTCGGTAACGGGAGGTCCGTCCCAGCTTACTCGGAAAGCCTTTCAGCCGGCCGTTCAGAGGTGATTTTCAATACCCTTGGACGGGATCGGGCTCCCACCATCCCCAACTCGCTGGCCCCACAAAGGTATCTACTCTTCCTCATCATCACGTTTTATAGCCAGTTATCCAATTTCATGTTGCATGTATTATAACCAAAATATGATGTTTTGTAAAGGGCTAATGTGCAATTTATCCTTCATTGGCAACTTCCTTATTTACAATCATCAACAAAGGCATAGTAAATTGCCCTGACAGCCTCTTCCATATCGTCATTTTCGATTCCTACTATTATGTTTATCTCGCTCGAACCCTGATCGATCATGCGTACGTTTATACCCTTGTTCCCCAAAGCTGTAAACAGCTTGGCAGCTATACCCGGGGTTCGGGCCATGCCCCTTCCAACCGTAGCAATCAGCGCCATGTTGGAATAAACTTCGACCGAATCGGGTTTAAGCTGTTCCTTGATCTCAGCCAGCACTTTCTCAAGTTTCCCGTCGAGCTGGGAATCGGCAATAACCAGGGAAATTGTATCAATCCCGGACGGCATATGCTCAAAGGATATGCCGTTAGATTCAAGGATTGAAAGCAGCCTTCGCCCAAAGCCCAGTTCATTGTTCATAAACGTCTTTTCGATGGCAATTACGGTAAAACCCTTCTTCCCGGCTACGCCGGTTATACCTCCCGTGCAGCATACCGGTTCCGCTTCATTCACAATTATCGTACCCGGATCAGTAGGAACATTGGTATTTTTTATGTGAACAGGAATACCGGCTTTTTTCACCGGGAATATTGAATCTTCATGGAGAACACCGGCACCCATATAAGCCAGCTCACGGAGTTCGCGGTAAGTTATCTTCCGAATGGGTTTGGGATTGCTGACAATCCTGGGGTCAGCCATCATGAAACCGGAAACATCGGTCCAATTCTCATAGACATCGGCATTAACGCCTCTGGCCACAATGGCTCCCGTAATATCCGAGCCTCCGCGGGGAAAGGTCTTTATCCGACCGTCAGGCATGGAACCATAAAAACCCGGGATAACCGCCCGTTCATGATGCTGCAGACGCCGGCCTATTTCTTCATTGGTCCTCTCGCTGTCAAACATTCCCTGGCTGTCAAAAAATATTATATCAGCAGCGTCGATAAAGTCGTAACCAAGGAGTTTGGCAAGAATAATTCCGTTCAGGTATTCACCCCTGCTTGCCGTATAATCCGCCGATGCACCCTCCCGAATCCTTGATTTTATATTCTTCAATACGGGTTCCAGATCCAAATCAAGATTTAAGCCACGGACAATATCCATATACCGCTGCGTTATAGCTTCAAAAATATCATCAAAGGCAAGAGCCTGTTTCGCCCGTTCGTGACACAAATATAAAAGATCGGTAATCTTAGCGTCATCCCTATGGCGCTTTCCCGGCGCCGAAGGAATCACATAGCGCCTGTTTGCATCGTTCAAAACAATATCCCGTACCTTGCAGAACTGCTCAACGCATGAAAGAGATGTTCCTCCAAACTTTGCTACAATAACTCCCACCTGTTCCAATCCCCCTATAACGATAAAATAATTAAGAAAATTATAAATTTATGTTTTGTAAAAGTCAAGGGCTACAAAGCTCCAGATGTATAGTATAGCTTGAGAACCAACAACGTATGCCCCTTTATATTAGGCAAAAAAATAGCGGCAGTTGAAGGCTCTCTTCAATTGCCGCTATTGAAATCGGTTTTATAGCTTTGCCGTCCCTGGTCTGGATTTTTTACACCATGCCAACCATAATACAATCATAATACTTCAGGCAAATTTCTTGACCATAAGCTAATATGGCCGGCCAAATTGTAATTCCCGGCATCGAAATCATTTCTTCCACATCAAAATATAATCCCTGGCAACTTTTAAGTCCTCCACAGCCTCCCTGGCTTCACAGGGCGCCGGTCTTTCCTTTCTTACCGCGGCCAGGAAGTTCATTGCCTGCTTTTTCATCGCGTGTATCCTGGGCAATGTAGGCTGAACGGTTACCGGCTCACACTTTCCGTTATCCATCATAACTGTAACCCGTCCCGGCTGCTGACATGCAAGGGGAGGCGGAAGCTCAACCTTTATAAAGCCTTTTTCAAAGCACACCAGCACGCTTTCCTGCCAGTCAATTGTGTTTTCATAGGGTGCCATCTCGATAATGCCTGACACACCGCTATCGCTTTCAGCAACCAGCAATACCCCTGACTTATCCGCATGGGTAACTTTATAGGGTTCACCCAACATGAACCGCAGGGCATTTACCTGATGAATATAGTAATTTACAAAAATATCATAAGCCTTAGCCGTTTCCTCATCGAAATACGCCGCATCGTGTTCCAATTCGATTTTCGGATAGGGCTCATCGGATGTGATGGCATTTCCCGCACCGCTAACCCAGTCGCCGGGCGGCATTGTTATCCTGATATACCTGAGCCTTCCGTATTCACCGCTTGCCTTCCATTCATCCACCAGCTTTTTGGCATATTCCATAGCAGGATCCGAACGTTTATGGTAGCCCACCATGTGGAGAACTCCCTTTTCATCGGCCAGCTTTGCAAGGTATTCCCCTGCCTCTACCGAGAGGGCCAGGGGTTTCTCGGTTAGCAACGGTATTCCTGCATTAATTATATCCGGAACAATTTTTATATGATGCCTGTAGGGCTGAGCTGCCACAATAGCATCTAACTGACAGTCCTCCAAAAGCTCCAAATGATTTTTATACACCTTTTCCACGCCATATCGCCTGGCTACCTTCTCAGCCAGCTGCCGCCGGGGTTCAGCAATTGCCACCACTTCACAATCATCCAAGACAGCATAGTTGGCTAGATGGGCTTTTTGCCCCATAAAACCCACGCCTACAAATCCAATTCTTAGTTTATCCACAGCTCTCTTCCTTTCTACTTAGCTAATTCTCCAAAACGGGCAAATATGGCCAATGCCGGATCAATAGGCACATCGGCTCGCTTTACATCCTTAGGTATGCTGATTATCGGGGTACTCCTGACCTTCTTACCCTCAAATTGAGGCAGCCACTGTTTTTCAGCCTCCAGCATTTCGGCCACCATATCCCTGATCTCTTTCAGTGTAAGCACCGCCCCAGTCAGTGGATCCAGAGCACAAGCCTGAACAACGGTCTCAGGATCACCTGTTTTTGCAGCCAGCACCGCCAATCTCTGAACATTGATATTTGTCAGGTTTAAAGCTGCACATTGAGGTGGTAGATCGCCTACAATTGTGGGATGAAGCCCGGTTTTATCAGCAAATATAGGTCCTTCGGCACAGCAATCAGCCGGAAGGTTTGTAATCATTCCATTATTTCGTACGTTTCCGTTGAATTTGAATGTCTTTCCAAGCTCAATGGCTTCAATGATATAGGAGCAGTATTCCACACTTCTGGGAGGCAGTTCTATTGGCTCGTTTTCAAGTATGTTCTTATCCTTGAACTTTTCGGCAACATGAGCGCACCATTTATAGTATGCTCCCGTCTCACCTCCGAAAGAAGGTTCATCACAATACAGCTCCAAAGCCTTTTTATTCTTTCGGAACCAAGGAACATACTCGGAAAGATGGCCTGTTGATTCGGTCATGAAATATCCAAAATGTCTGAAAACCTCTCCACGCACCTTTTCGTTAACGTAATACTCCGGCTTTTCAAACTTTTCGCGCAAAATAGGATAGAGATCCTGTCCATCCTTTTCAATTTTCAAAAACCATGCCATATGGTTAATACCCGCACACAGATACTCAATCTCCTCTTTGGGCACCCCTACATAGCCTGCTATCAAATCCAAAGTAGTCTGTACGCCATGGCATAGACCAACAAACTTCACCTTTGTCTCTCCCAATGCCCAGCATACCATTGCCATAGGATTGACGTAATTAAGGAGCAGGGCATTGGGACAAAGCTCTTCCATGTCCCTGGCCATGTCAAGTGCTACCGGAATGCTCTTCAAAGCCCTGAACACTCCCCCAGGCCCTAAGGTATCTCCGATACACTGATCCACGCCATACTTCATGGGGATGGCATAGTCCATCTCAAATGCAGTCACACCGCCCACCTGAAAGGTTGCAATAACATAATCAGCATCCTTAAGAGCATCCCGCCTGTCGGTGGTGACGTATACTTCACTTCTCAATCCGTTTTTCTTGATAACCTTCTTCATATACTTTTCCACCTGAGGCGTCTTGCTGGTGGTGGGAGCCATGAGCGCAAACTGTGTGTCATCCAGACCCGGTGTAGCCATGATATCAAGCATCAAGGTTTTGCAAAAGACCACACTTCCCGCTCCAATAATAGCAATCTTTCGCATAAAAACACCCCTCCCATAAAATTAATCAAAAAATTTATGGCAAGATCTACACATAGCCCAGGTTTTCAAAGAGGTACAGCCCTTCCTTTCCGGGAGCAACAATATCCAATCGTCCGTCACCGTTTATATCCGTAACCCAGAAATAAATACCCACACCCGAAGCCTCTCCAGCCTCTCCGTAATCGATTACGTGCTTTATAAACTCGCCCTTGTTTATTTTAAAATAATATATACCAACCGGATCATTGTCCCCCGGATCATTTCCGCAGTGAGCCCTATAACGTTTCCCGGTAACAAGCTCCAGTTCTCCGTCCCCGTCAATATCCACCAGCTTCATATCGTGATACTGGGCCACGGTATTGTCTATCTCATGCTTTTCCCATATCCTTTTTCCGTCTTCACCTATCTTGTGTTCCCACCATGCCAATCCATAACCGTGGGCATTCCCCACAATGAGGTCGTTTAGACCGTTGCCGGTAACGTCGTATCCCAGTATGGGAATGCTGGCCGTTCCCAAGTTAAATTCCCTATGGAATTTCCACGGTCCTTCATAAGGATTTTCAGGCTGTTCAAGCCAACCACCGCTTAATACAATATCAGCCCTGCCATCGCCGTTTATATCTACAAATCCCATTCCGTGACCGCTGGGTTCATCTCCTATAACATATTTAACAAAGCTGCCGGTTCCCTTCCCCTGCTGGTCCACAACCAGTTTATAGAAAGCCTGAGGCTCACCTGGCGTATTGGGGAAAACCTCGGGAATCCCGCAGCCATCTATGTCAAAGAATCGTATGGTTTCAATACTCCCGCACCTATCAATATCATGAACCTTCCATTCCCCATATCCGCCGGGATTTTCCCTCCATCTAAGGGTCTGACCCCACCAGCCCCCAGTAATAATGTCAATGTATCCGTCCCCATTCACATCCATACCGTAATCGGAAAAATCATCAAAGTATTCCCCTTCCGGCTGGACATCGCATATCTTGTGTTTTCGTTTAAAATCCGGACCTTCATACCAGTATTCGCCGCACACAATGTCCAAAAAACCATCATTATTCACGTCAAAGACACACGCAGCTTCGTAAGACACATTATCGATCAACCGTTTTTTAAACTTTAGTTCCATATGGCATTCCTCTCTCCCTTTATATATTGACATGCTTGTAAATATAAAGATGTGCCGGTCGTATTGGTAAAATTTACTTTTCTAATAATAATTTTAACACTGAATATCCTAAAAAACAAATAGAATATTCAAAGAAGAGAATGGATAAAACCGATATCCTCTGCTAAAACATCTACTGTGGGGGTGATTTTTTGCATGGCTGATATCCATCGGGTTGATAGCCCAGCCTATAACAAGATTTCCTGAACATATCCATAACACATGAGAAATCGTTTATTATACTCATGGTACCGGTGTACTCAAAATTGGCCATAAAAGCCACCTCTTTCTCACCTACCGAATGGGCATCCATGTGAAAAAAGCAGCCCTTATCAATATAAGCTGTAAAGGCTGCTTTAATGCTATGAAATCGTTCCTACCACCGGGGCTGATATGGGTATGGACATCTGGCACCTACAAGCTTGGCCTTTATCTGCACTATACAGCCGCAAAACCTGCATGTGGTACCGTAATCCAGGTACTCACATAAGCTGCATTTCTCCAACCTGTCGCTGTACTCATCCTCCGTAACCAGCTTCACCTGTTTAACCTTTACCGTCTCTCCAAATATCTTATTTATCTCTTCTTGCGACAGCCTCACGGTGGCAACGCACCCTTTGCACCCGATATTTTCCATAAGAATGGCCTCCCAGCTCACATATCAATACAACCGTTTCACATTTATTCAAGTGTCAGCACCACAACGGATTTGGGAGGAAGATGAACATCAATCACGTTGCCAACAATGGATACTTCATGAAATTCAGCAGGCTTTACATTATCAGGTTTATCAAAAGTATTATGAGCATTCATTTCAGCAGCTGTTAGAATGGTGCCGCTTACATGTGATTTTACCGCTCCTCTTAGTTCACAGTTAATATGAGTGCCTGAATTTGGATCCAAATTGCACAATGAAATGTGAATCCTATTTTCAGCATCTTTTGAAGAGGATACACTTATTTGCGGAATACTGTCATCCAGATAACTGTACAGGCTGTTCTCAGCTTCAACGGGAAGCAGCTGGCCGTTTTGATGAACCTTATACATATCGAATACATGATAGGTGGGCGTTAATACCATTTTCTCCCCCTCTGTGAGAATCATTGCCTGAAGCACGTTTATTGTCTGGGCCAGGTTAGCCATATGTACCCTGTCACAGTGGTTGTTAAATATATTGAGGTTGATTCCGGTCACCAGGGCATCCCTTAGAGTATTCTGCTGATACAAAAATCCCGGATTGGTACCCGGCTCCACATCATACCAAGTACCCCATTCGTCCACAACAAGGCCCACCCGCTTTTCCGGATCATATCTATCCATGATGGTTGAGTGTTTTGTGATCAACTCATCCATCACCAGCGTCTTCTTCATGGTAACAAACCATTCCCGTTCATCAAACTCAGTGGCAGAACCCTTACTCTTCCAATCTCCCGGCACGGTATAATAGTGAAGACTCAGGCCGTCCATAAACTTCCCTGCTTCCCTCATCAGCACTTCAGTCCAGCGGTAATCAAAAGAAGATGCTCCACAGGCAATCTTATAAATCCTGTTACCGCTGAAATTTTTTACATATGTAGAATATCTGCGGTACAGGTCCGCATAATATTCAGGCCGCATATTGCCTCCGCAACCCCAGTTTTCATTGCCCACTCCAAAGTAAGGCAGCTTCCAGGGTTTCTCTCTGCCGTTTGCCCTTCTTAAGTCAGCCAAAGATGAAGGCCCGTCAAAGGTTATGTACTCAATCCATTCCTGCATCTCCTGCACGGTACCACTGCCCACGTTGCCGCATATATAGGGATCCGCCCCCAATAGTTCACAAAGGCGAAAATACTCATGAGTACCAAAACTGTTATCCTCTACCACACCGCCCCAGTGTGTATTAATGGTTCTCGGGCGGTTCTCATAAAGACCAATACCGTTCCGCCAATGATACTCATCAGCAAAACAGCCCCCCGGCCACCGCAGTACTGGAATATTTACCTTTTTCAGGGCATCCACAACGTCATTGCGTATTCCATCGGTGTTGGGAATGGGCGAATCCTTTCCAACCCAAAAACCGCCGTAGATACATCTGCCTAAATGCTCAGCAAAATGACCGTAAATATTTTTGTTGATCTTCCCTTTTGGAAAATCGGCATTTAAAACCATCCTCACAGCCAATGAGATCCCCCTCCCATAATTATAAAAGTGTAATTACACATGTATTATAAACTTAATATAATCCATTATAAACCCCACAAAAATACCAGTTCCTGGCCCATAAAAGCAAAGAACTGGCATATGTCTGTTTACAGATTGGCATACTCCTTTATGCAATTCCCCAAATCATTTAAATAATCATTTAAAGAGGATATCTTTTCAACGTCCGGCAGAGCCAAAAACCTCTGGTTAATACCGATAAGCCTATCTAAATAGGCTTCCATCCTATTCAATCTGTTCTGAAAATCCTCGCATGTTTTTTCCAGGCGGGTCCCTTGATCCAGATTATCAGCGCGTTTACCCCTTCCGGCCATATAAACCAGTTCCTGTAAGCCGCTGAAAAACGCATCAATGGATATGCTGTCAAATTCCCCAAGACCCGTAACTATTTTCCCCAGCACTTCAGCTAACGAGCCTGTAACACCTTTGGCCATGTAAGCATTACTCTTTCTCATCGGGCCAACAGTCTCATGGGCAGATTTGGATACGGCCCCCTTACCGGCTGTCCCTTCATTCCCTTCCACTATAGTCCTGGTGTAGGGATTGAAATACCTTATTCCTTTTTGGGCCATTTCATCCATCAGGTTTCTCACATATTCCGATTGGCTGGCTATGACATTTCTATATTTGTTTTGGAGGCGAAGCATCTTTTTTGGATCTCCCCCGGCCAGGCGGTTGGCGCACGCCCGTACCGATTCTCCCTCCGCCTGAGCCGCTAAAATGGCCATGACTAAATTCCTGACTTCTTCTTCGGTAAATGACTTCCCGGCAACACCCTTATAAGCCCAGTCGCTTCTTTTAACTCCGCTCTGCCCTCTATTTTTATTCAAATGGGCATGAAGATATCGATAATAGTAGTTGCGTATTGTGTTAACCTTAAGTCCACTTTTTTGGGCTACGGCTTCAAAAGCCCGAATCATTGGAATGTTCTCCCTCTTGGCGCGGAGTACTTCTTCTTCCATTGAGGACATAAGCTCAGCATCAATACCAGGTATGCTGTTTTCCGGAACGTTTTCCCTCTCAACAATCTCATTCCGTGCCATTATTACTCCTCCAATCCACGTAAATTGTACTCACAGCCATATTATTCTCCAAAATTATCCTATTTATACAGTAAAAACTGATTGTATAATGAAACTAAATAATTTATTCGTCATGTATTATGATAATGGATACCGTATCGCTACTGAAATCCGTTCCCACATCCCTTACCGTACCGAGCATTTTCAGCTCCCTGTATATCAGTTTTCTCTGCTCTTCATCGGTAAATTGCAACGTTATATCCCTTTCAGCTACATCAATTACGCTTATCCCATACTGTAATGCTTTGGTCATCAAAGTCTGAGGCGTTACACATATATCCTGAACCTCAAGTTCCACAACATCCGATTTTATAGCATCTACATCATCTTCACCAACACTTTCTTCCAAAGATATGCCGGTATCGATTTCTTTCGGCATCCCGCCTTTTTTTCCCGCATCATCACCGCTTTGAGCCAATTCCCCATGACCAGACTGATCAGACGGCTCTTCGCTCTCCAGGGGCGCTTCCTGTACATAGCCTGCTAATTCATCCTCAGCCCCGGCACTTTCAGACGCTTCCAGCCTGCCATCCTCCATTACCATCGATTCGGTGGAATCGCTCACAGTTCTGCTGTTGATACCCACGGTGGATAAACTTTGCAAATTCAGCACACCCAACAGCCTAAGCGAAAACACAATAAGAGCAACTGCGGATGCCATTCCCATCCATTTTATCCAGTATCGGGCGCGTTTCGGTTTTTGTTGATACCGGGCCTGCCGTTCAGCTTCAAGGCGGATGTGCAGCCTTTCGGAAAAACCATCGGGTACATCCTCCTGGCCCAGGTTTCTGACCAAGGTAACCACTTCATTTATCTCTTTAAACCGGTTATAACACTCCCGGCATTCTCCCAGATGTGCCTCCATATCCCGCTTCCTGATCTCATCCAGATTATCATCTATATAAAGGGTGATAAGCTCCCGAGCAAGTTTACAATCCATTATCTCACCCCTCTCCTAACGTCCTCTTAAGGGCATCGCTGAGTGCAGCCCTGGCACGGCTGATATGTGACTTCACAGTACCAAGGGGTAGCTGCAGAATTTCGGCTATTTCCTCATAGCTGTAGTTCTGTATATCCCTGAGGATGATAACGGTTTTATATTTTGGTTTTAAACTTGCAATACATGCCTGGATCTTTTTATACCGTTCCTTTTGTATCACCTCATCCTCCGGTAACGGATTCCCGGAAACAAGCTGCATGGTTCCGACATTTTCATCATTGCCTGAATCCAATGAAAAAAATTGAATTTTTTTCTTTCTTCTGTGTTTGTCAACACATGTATTATATGCAATACGATATATCCATGTGGAAAATTTGCTGTCTCCTTTAAAGCCATCCAAATTCCTGTATACCTTTATAAAAACTTCCTGGGCTAAATCTTCAGCATCTTCCCGATTATTTGTCATTCTATAGCAAAAATTATATATTTTTTTCTCGTAAAGGGAGATCAATTCCTCAAAGGCGGAAATGTTTCCGGCCTTGGCCCATTCTATAAGCAAGGCCTCCTGGTTCACACTACTCCCTCCCCCCTATATGCTGCACCACAATCATTGGTACTCAACTTTCGTGCTGAACACATGGTGTATACAAAAAACAGAACGGTTTCCTGTTTCGAATGCAAGTATGTATGTTATATTTTTGCTATATTGTATAAATAACAGCAGATATTATGATTATAACACAATATTCATACACTTGTACTATATATTGAAAAAATAGGTATTTTGTCCCATTGTCGGTTTACCGAAATCATCCCACTATTTTGAAAGTAGAACCAGCGGGGGTCTTAACCACTTCGATCTGTACCGGGAAAGAATCCTTCAATTCCTGAACATGGGTGATTACGAGTATTTTGTCAAACTCATCCCTGATGGCATTTATAACCTCAACCAACCTCTCCCGGCCCTGTTCGTCCAACACACCAAAACCTTCGTCCAATATCAGCATGCGCATATTTGCCCCTGCCCGGTTGGCCAATATCTTGGCCAGGGCAATGCGAATGGCAAAATTTATGCGAAATTCCTCTCCGCCAGAATAGGTCTCATATTTTCTTGTATCCATTCCATCCGATATTTTTATATCCAGTGTTTCTACTACACTGCCGGCTTTTGTATCCCTTTGCGTAAGAAACTCGACGGCCAAACGCCCATCGGTAATTTTGGCCAAAATCCGATTTGCCTCATCCTGAAGCTCGGGGATGGCGTTTTCTATAATCGCAGCCTGAATTCCCCGTTTTCCGTATATCAATGCCAAGGTATTATAAATCTCCAGCTTTTTTTGTAATTCTCCAAGTTCAGCTCTCTTTTTCTCCAACAGCGTTTCGGCCTCCCGAATTTTTTCCATACGCTCCCCGAGAGCTCCTCTTTCGGCTTCCTTTCTTCGTATCTCCCGTTGAACATCCTGAATGATCCCTTCCAGTTCCGAAATCCTTTCCAGTATATCGGGCAGGTCCTTTATAGCCTCCTGAAGATCGCATATAATACCGGCAACATCCTCCAAGTATTTTCTTTTCTCATCAATCATCTTGCTAAAACGCACCAGGCTCTCGGTCCCGGAAACCATTCCGGCCTTTGCCTTTTGCAAGGCTTCCCATTCATTGGGAACGCTGTTCAGCTTTACTATTCTTTCCTGTATAATTCGATGCCGTTCAGCGTCATAACCTATCTCAAGTATCCTTCCTTCCAGCCCTTCGAGTTCCTTTATCAGATCCTCAACAAAAGCTTTTTGGTTAAACAGCTGTCTCAATGGCACGAGCTGCTCATTTAATTCACCATGCTTCTGCTTGGCTTCCTGAGCTTCCTGGATCTGCCGGAAAAGCAAAGCAGCCCGCCCTTCCAGCTTCCCCCGCTCTTTAAGTCTGAACCTGATCTCCTTCTGCCGGGCTTCCATCTCCTTTTTCTGTTTATCTAGCTTGTTCAGGGCTTCCCCCGTCTCTTTGATAGCCTGCCGTACAGCCTCGCCTTGCCGGACCGCTTCATCCATCAGTTGTTTCTTATGCTGATCATCAAGGGGCTTTCCGCAGACGGGGCAGTCAGCCTGCGCCTCCTTTAGCACCTTGTATCGTTCCCCTAATTCCCTGAGATGCTGGTTCAGCGATTCCCGCCTGGCAATCAGGCCGGCTGCTTCCTGAGTAAGTTGGCCTGCCCTCTCTTCCATCCCCGTCAGGTCCTTTTCCAACATATCAAGCTCCTGAAGTTTTTTCTGACACCGCTCCCATTCCTGTTTCAGTTCCCTTTCTTTCGACATCTTTTCCTGCTGCTGTTCCATTTCTTTTTCCAGAACATTAATGCGATGTATCATATTCTGTTCCCGGATTCGCATTTCTCCTTCCAGGCGTTCCTTCTTACGCATAAGCTCGGCAACGCGCTGAAATTTATCGTTCAAAGCTTTTTCCTGCTTTTGCAGCTCCCTTAATTCAGCATAGCTATTCTCGATCTCATCTTCCCTCTCAATAATTTTCCTGTAATCTTCAAGTCGTCTCCTGATGTCAGCTTCTTCTTTTATTAGAGAATTGATCTCCTTATTACCCCTCTTTAATGCATCCTGATAATTCTCTACCCTTTCCTTTATACTTTCCTTCTCCTGTTTTCGCCGGGTAAATTCTGCCAGCTGTTCCCTGAGAGCCCTTTCCCTGTCCTGAACATCTGCAAGAGTTTTAATAACCCGTGCCATTTCTTTTTCCACATCGCCTTTTTCAGCCAGCTGGCGCTGCAGGTTCTCCATTTCCCGCTCCAGCCATTCCAACCTGAGCCGAAGTTCGTTGCGCTTATCAAGAGCTTTTCTTTCCAGCCTATCATATACAGACAGGTTCAGGATCTCGGCCAGTATCTCCTTGCGCTCGTTTGGCTTTTTCATGGCAAACAGATCAGCTTTCCCCTGGCTTAAATATCCCGTACACAGGTAGGTCTCGTAATCCAGCTTAATTACCTCCTGGATCTTTAGCTGCGTCTCGTCTATGCGATTCCCGCTGATGGGCACAAAAGCATCTCCCCGTTTTAGCATAAAATCAAGGGCAGATTGACCCCTTCTCTTATCCCGCTTGCGAATTACCTTGTATACATTGCCATCTTCCTCGAAGGTAAATGAGACTTCCATATCCTCTGCGCCCGTCCGAACCAGATCGTCTATGCCACCCCTGCCATCCATTCCCTTACATTTCCCCCATACGCACCAGGCAATGGCATCAGCCAGAGATGATTTGCCGTTTCCGTTTTCTCCGCTCAATAGCGCTATATCAAACTGTTCAAAATCCAAAATCGGAGCATTTTCGCCGTAGGATTTAAAGTTCCTCAGATATAGGGCCAGGGGTCTCATATGGCTTCCTCCTCCTTGAGCTCCTGTATCAGCTGATCGTTGGCTTTGATAAGTTCCTCTCTTATATCCCGGTATTCTTCTTTTTTGGAAATATATTCTGAAATAGCCCGTCTAACATCCATCTTTTCGGTAATCCCCGGATGTCGCAGATGTGAAAGATCCGAAACTATATCCTTTTCAATGCCTGCAATGTAAAAAGCCCTTTCCCGAAGAAGCCTGTACAGTTCCCGCTCCCTCAGGAGGGATATATCATAGGCTTTGATTTTTACCCTGATCTTTACAATGGCATCATCCAAAATCTGTCCTTCAATGGCCTTGATTACCTCTTCAAAGGGCTCACCCTTTGTTGCATCCACATAAAAGGTTCTAAAAGGGCGGGTATCCAACTTTATAAACTCAAAGGAGGCATCACCCTTTTTCAAAAGCACCTCCACAAAGCCCTTATCCTCCCTTTCCTCATTGAAATCCACCCTGTCGAGACTGCCGCAGTAGACAACCGGCGGTTTTTCATACAGCACCTGGTGCTTGTGTATGTGCCCAAGGGCTACATAATCCAACTCCGACCTGGCAAAAAAGCCCACGGGAAGCGTCACTTCCCGGCCAAGCATAATGGCCTTTTCCGAACCAGGAACCGCGCCGATAAGGGAGAAATGGGACATCAATACCGTCGGCAGGCCAGCATCCAATCTTTGCATCAGCATATCCAGCATCTGTCCCAGCCGTTCACGGATCGAAACCGATATATCCTGGATGCTGTTCCCTTCTATCGCCAGATTGCTGGGAGAAACGTAGGGCAATGCAACTATCTGAAAGGGGCCACGCCGGGTTTCGAGCACATCCACTTCAGGCCTTCTTCGTACATACACCCCGGGCAGTTTAACCACATCGTATATCTCCACCGACGTGGCCTTTCCCACGGTATTATGCAGATCGTGGTTACCAACGATGATATATACCTTTATTCCTTCATCCGACAAACGCTTGATCCTTTTGGCAAATTCCCGCTGCTGGGTAACATCGGGTTCCCTGTTCCTAAACACATCCCCGCATATCAATACCCCGTCCATCTGGTTATCCACAGCATAATCCACCAGCTTATCCAGGGTGGACAAAAAATCCGTAAGGCGGGTATGCATACCTGTCAAGCCATCCATTCTGCCATAATTTTGCACACCTATATGGAGATCTCCCGTATGAATCAAGCGGATAGGTTCAATCATTCACCGTACAACTCCTTCATAAGATCTTCAAACTCTTTGCCGGGAGGCAATTCTTCTTCCTGATCCACCTTTGGCAAAGGGGAAACTCCGGTCAACCGCCCGGCGGTATGGCTTACCCAATTTTTGTTATCGTCGTCACGGGTTATATCCCTGTAAAAGGTTTCATCATACGTGCGGGTTTTGATAACCACTGGCATGGGCACCGCATGCCCCATTATTATGGCCTGCTGTTTGGTATCCAGGCTGGCCAGAACATTGCGCAGCATCCTGGCGTTGTTGACACCGCTTAAAACCGATTCGATATCCCTTTCCTCGGTCAGCAAAGCCACAATTTTGGTGCCCAATTGAGAATGAACCTCCGGATCTATCCCTGAAGGCCTCTGATCTACCACAAGCAGCGTTACATTGTATTTCCTCATCTCCCTGGCTATCATCCCGAATATGGTTTGCCGAGACATATCGGGACTTAAGAACTTGTGGGCTTCTTCTATCACTATAACCAGGGGGGTGTTGTTTTCCCTCATGCCTCCCAACGCCTTTTCAGTCCGTTTAACGTACAACTCATGAATGCGCCGGGTCAGTATATTGGCCACCAGCATATAGGCCAGCATGCTCCTCTGGTGTCCAAACTCCAATACCACATTCATCCCGTTGTCCAAGTACTGCATAATGCGTTCAACGGCGTCGTCGGCGGGATTTTCTTTTATAAAGGGCAACTTCTGAAGCTTGAACAGCTTTCGCTGCAGAGCCTGAATAGCTCCTTCATGGGAGCCGGTGGCCTCCGCAAAATCCTTAATGGAAAAGGCGTCCATATTCAAAAAAGTGCACAGCCAATCCTGTCCCAGATGTTTCTGAAGCACATATATAACTTCCAGAGCGGTGGGATTTAGATTTAACTCTTCCCACACCATAGCAATGTCTTCGGCTTCAATGGAGCGATAGGGGATCTCAACCACAAAATCAGGATACACCCCCCGGTTTCTTGATGACTCGGGATCCAAAGTAAAAATGGCCACCTTTGAGCCGAAGAGCTGTTTTAATCCCTTGGCTTTCTTGCGGGTTTCATCCTCATCTTCTCCTTCCCAGCCGTACTCGGAATGCATATCAAAGACCAGGATGTTGCAAAGCCCGCTTTTTATCATGCCACACAGCATCAAGCGTGTATAAAAGGTCTTTCCCGTACCTGATTTCCCAAATATGCCATTTGATCTCTCAATAAATTTTTTAAGATCTATACACACGGGTATGTGATCCATATCCAGAGGCGAACCAACATGAAAATGAGTTGGGTCCGGTCTTCCGAAGATCTTAAATACGTCCTCCTCCCTGGCCTCCCGCACCACCGAAAGATACGACGGTATGCTCTTTACCGGCTGTATTCTTCCCTCCTCACGGTTTATGGCAATCATGGGCTGGATCTTCACTTTGTCTATGATGCCGGTACCTCGTACTATTTCGTTTAACAGGGGATTATCCGACAGGTTTTCATAAAAAGCTCTTGGGTTGGCAGCTTCAATATCCTCATCCACCACCATGGAGAAAAAATCATGGCTTCTGCCTTCCACAACACAGAAGGTCCCCACCTTTATCTCTTCAATATTCTCACCGATATCTAGTCTGACCTCCAACCCACCTGACAGGGAGCCTCTTAAAATAGTTCCCTTCATACGATATCCACCCTTTCGAATACGGATTTAAGCCTCTGAGTGTCGTAATTCATTATTCTGAGCAGTTCCCTGCCAACTTTTATGACATATGCTCTCGGATCGGTTTGAAGCCGGGCAGTTGTCCTTATAACCGCTGCCGTTAACTCTTCTCCATTACCCGAAGGGTCGTTGAGAGTTTTATCCAGATAATTTAGGTACTGGGATATGGTCAACACCTCAAGATCATCGGCTTCCTCCACCGGCAGATGGAGCCCCGGGTGGGAAGGGGGATAATAGGGATGATATCGGCCCGCCTCTTCATAACCCACGACCACACATGAAAATTCAGTGCGAAGCAGCTCGAATATCTGGGGCTGCTCCATTTTAAGCTCCTCCAGTGATTTGAAAAACGCCTTGGCCTTGCTTACACCATCCATACTCCCGGTATACGCTCCAGACACAATACCGTATATCAATATATTCCCATCTCGAACCTTAACAAATGAACCGTATGCGGGAACCTGATCATACCTCCTGGCCTCAGCTGTAAATTCCGCCGTTGTGCTCTCAATAACCTCACCTATAGCCATCATATTCCCCTTTCCGTCAGAAGATTCTTGTTCGCTTGCGAAGCTCCTTGCTGGTCACTCGACAGGGAAGCCCATGTCTTATGAATTGCCCTTCCACCAATCGGAAAAAAGCCTCTCGCTCTTCTCCCCTAACCACGGCAAAATGATGGGCTTCCTGAAGGGCCACCGGATATCCCATTCCCTTCTGTGCCTGATTATAAACCACCCAATGCAGCCTATCCAGCAGCTCCCTGTTTTCCAGCACATAGTCGGGCGCTTCCACCCTGGCTATTTCACTGCCCACATTTATATAAAAGAAGCCTATGCGATAGGGCGGCCATTCATGCTTTGGAAGAATATTTATGCCCCCGTAAAAACACACCGATCTCTCACCGGGGTTAAGAATATCCTTAAACAGAGCGGTATCCCTCAGCCCTTCCATTTCCCGACAAGGGGCTTTCGGTTCATTGCGGTATTCACAGCTCACGCAGTTCATGACCGGTTGGGTACAGTCGCCCGCCCGCAGGGTATTGATGACCAGCGCGGTCCGGGAACCGGATATGTACCCCGCCACCGGAATTCCCAGCCTTTCACCTGTTTCAAAAACATCTACATAGTTGGGAGCGGTAAAACCGCCTATATCTTTCTTGGCAGAGCCCGCCCTGTCCCACGACGCAAGGGTGCCGTCCAAAAGAGCCACAGCCGGGCTCCCGTCCCTGCAGTGATTTATAAGCAGCTCATTAAGCTGCCTGGCTTCCATCCTGGAACGCTTCTCGGCCAAATCTTCCCCTTGCACGAGAAAATTCTCACCATTCCCCTGCACGTACAGATCCTCATCCTTATAAAAAAGAAAGGGTAAACTGTCCATCAACGGAGGCTCGCCGGTACCATAGTGCAAAACTACCCTGCCTATATTGATCACGTAACACAGCACAATTTCATGGGTATCAACGTCAATCTGAGAACCGTCCACGGCCATAACGGTGTGGGAAGCAAAACTTCCGGGAAGTGGGAAAGCATCATCTATCCTGCCCTGAGGAAAAGCCACAAAAAAATGACGGCTATCTGAATTGATTTTTTCCATAAAGCGGCTGAAATTTTTCCGATACTCATCCAAAGCCTTTAATGCTGCGGCCTCTTTTTGATTATAACTCTGAATATCCTGTTTACGCTGAAGCGCCATATCAGCCAGTTGAATGCCTAATTTTCCTAAGTCCAGCATATAAATCTCCCCTGATGCCTTTACAAATATTTCGATCAACACAATTCTTTAATATTATGGTCCATTAAGGAAAAACAAATCAGAAATTAGCAAATATGTATAATCATTGAAAAGTTTCAACCTTCATTATTAGATGGTCAGCCCGCTTCAAGAGCTGCTGTTTTTCCAATGATCTCGCTATTATCCGTTTTGCCCGGTATATTCTGGATTTTACAGTGCCTATCTTTATATTGAGCAGCCTGGCTATATCTTCATAACTAAAATTATGATAATATCGCAGTATGATAACCTGTTGGTAGCATTTATCAAGTTCTCTACTGATAATATTTATAATTATTCTCCTGATTTCTCTCTCTTCCAACACATCAAGCAGATCTTTATCCCATATCTCTTTATGAAAACAACTGAAATCATTGATCGATAAGAGCTTATTCTGTTTTTTTAGCTGGGCGAAGGCACAATTTTTCACAATGGCTATCATCCATTGAACAATTCTATCCAAATGTTTTAGCTGATCCATTTTATTGTAAACCCTAATAAAAGCTTCATGAACAGCATCTTCAGCAAGGACCTTGTTTCGTAATATACAGTAGGCACAGCGGTAAGCCATATCATAATAATTTTTATATAAATTATACAACACAAGGTTTTTATCCTTTATCAATTCCTCCACCCTGCCTTCACAACTCTGATTATATTTTACCATACTTTTATATGAACTCCAAAATATTTATAATTCATCTATTGATTTATTCGGACAAGCCTGATTTAAAGAATTATAGCGTAAATTGAACTGAAAAATGGTATATTGTATTATTTATCCGATTTATTTTAAATGTTTATTTTATATCAATTCTGTGATATGATTAAATCAAATGTTGCAGCGTTCGCGGTGAACCGTGTTTTTATCCCGTAATAAACAATAAATATATTATAAAATATTGTAATAATAAAACCCTTCAAATGAGTGGAATGATCCATGGATACCGGAAAAGAATGGTTCTATATTTGTATTAATTATTATTAAATATAATCGGAAGGTTATCTTTTCAAGGTGGAAACACACGGAGCAATATTATGTTAGCAACGTAAAAGGAGTGAAAGCATGGGCTCACCCGTTAAAGAAAAATGCAACGTGCTTATCATCACCGCCTGCTACGGCGCTGGCCATTATCAAGTTTCCAATGCTCTGGCACTGATGATAAAGCAGTTGCGTCCTGACTGGAATGTAGAAATACGCGATTTCCTGAACTATACAAAACCTTTCATAAAGCATGCCCTATTGTTCGGCTACCAGCAGGTTATCAAACACTTTGCCAATGGATACAAATGGTACTATCAGGCCACCAGCCAGTTGAGCCCCAATTCGAAGCTGCGGCAGATAGTAAACCGCGTAGGAAGCGAAAAACTGCTGGAAGCTATTCAAAGCCTTTCTCCTGATATAGTTGTCTGCACCTTCCCCAATCCAGCCGGAATAGTATCTCACCTAAAATCCTGCGGTTGCATTGACATGCCACTGGTTACCGTTATTACGGATGTTGCATTCCACAATCAATGGCTCCATCCTTTCATGGATGCATATATACTGGCAGCCGATATTGTTGCTAAACATCTGAAGAGAAAAGGTGTGCCTTCACAAAAGCTTTACGTAACCGGCATCCCCTTACGCCCGGAATTTTCAGTTGCATGCCACAGCCCGACCATCTGGAAAGATTACGATATCAGCCCGGATCTTTTTACCCTGATGACCATGGGAGGCGGCTGCGGCCTGCTTGCCGGAATAGAAGACATATTCCATGAGCTTGCAAGCATGGATCTTCCCATGCAGATCCTGGCAATAACGGGAACAAATCAGGCTTTGGCTAAAAAGCTGGAAACCATAGCCAAATCTTCAAGAATCCCGATCCGGGTAATGGGATTTGTAGACAATGTTGCCCAGCTCATGGAGATATCGGATCTTCTGCTTACAAAAGCCGGAGGCGTAACGGTGTTTGAAGCCCTTGCCAAGAGGCTGCCCATGATTATATATAAACCCCTGCCTGGACATGAAAGGAACAATGCCCGCTTTTTGCTCAAACATAATGCAGCCATACAGGCAAAGACAAAGGAGCAGGTCATTGACACTGTTATAAGGTGTATAAACGACCCCACCATATTAGACAAAGTGAAAAAAAACATGGATGGCATCGCTAAACCTTTCGCCGCCAGAGATGCAGCCAGCATTATAATTGATATGGCTGAGAATTACCGCAAAAGCAAAAATCAAGCCAAAATATATACGGTATCATAATTCCTTTCAAGTATAGCGGCATTTAGCTTATTGCAGGTTGCCGTCCCGGATTTCGTCATCAACAAATCCATACAATAGCTTTAAACGGGAAAAATCGTCAAAGGCATCAATACGATAGAAAAAACGTGGTAATATCGGAGAGGAATGGGAAAACTATGCGGGAACAGCTGATGAGCGCTATAGGTATCATAATTTTATTTTTCATTCTCTATTGTGTTATACCCAATTACTGGGCCCGAAACCACTCCAGGGCTGTTGTCCGCACGGGAGATAGCAAAAGCTCGTATATCGCCCTTACTTTTGATGATGGCCCAAACCCCGAATATACTCCAAAACTACTGGATATCTTAAAGGAACACGGTGTTAAGGCCACCTTTTTTGTTGTGGGCAAAAATGCAAAGCAATATCCCCACATACTCCGCCGAATCCACTCGGAGGGACATCTTGTGGGATGTCATTCATATTCACACCGTCATGCCTGGCTGTTGTCGCCCATGAGCACTATCCGGGATTTAAAACAGGTATATAAAATACTAGAAGATGAATTGAAACAACTCCCCGGCTGGTATCGCCCCCCTTGGGGTATGTTTAACCTGCTTACCCTATTGGCCGCTAAAAAAATGGGACTGAAAACAGCCTATTGGTCTATTGAAGCCCAGGACTGGGAAAGTAAAACCACTCCGCAGCATATCTATAACACTGTTATATCCCGCGCTAAAGGCGGCTCCATAATCGTGCTCCACGACAGCGGCGGAGCTACCGGAGCACCGGCAAGAACTCTGGAAGCACTCCCTTCGATAATAAGCGCATTAAAGCAAAAGGGTTACAAATTTGTAACCCTTGAAAAAATGAAAGGAGATGGGCAATGATAAAAAGACTGATCGTGCCCGTATTTGTTTTATGGGAAAAAATCTACTCATGGATATACAGAATACGCATAGTGGAAAATTCGCCATACAAGTTGCTGCGAATAGCAATCCACCCCTACAGGGGAGAACCCCTCCCTCTGGAGGAGAATACTTACGTGCAGCCCGGCGATTATGTGGCTGAACTCCACATATCAAACATCGCCATAGCACGGGGTAAGGTAGGCAGCGTGACTGTGGCTTCCGATATCCATTTGCTGCCTCTGTTTCGGGAAGAATTGCGCAACCTTGCCAGGCTGATTCGCCAAGACAAACTGGACCCACGCGTAAAAGCTCTGTGGGGTGTCACCCTCTTTGGCCCCGGGGTAAGGCGGTTAGGTTTTTTAGTACGCCCCCTGCCGGCGGGCAAAAACACCGCAAGGCTCAGGGGCTGGATGCGCTTCCTCCGCTGGGTGTTCTCACCTCCCACAGCCAAAAAACCTTCCAAAACCAGTACCGCCCGGCAGCCCATGGAATTCTGGATATCAACTCAACAGTTCATTGAAAAGTACAAAGATTGATTACTGCTGCGAAGGAGCTTTGGGTTTTAGGGTTTTTCTCTTTCGGAAGAAGGGCAGCGAATCCCTAACTATATAGAGTAGTGCTCCGGCTATCAACACGATTAAGAATATTACGACAATTAGCACCGTCTTAAGAAGGGTAATCTTGCCTTCGCTATCCCTGCCGCCTTCTTGCGACTCCTGCAGCCCCACCGTGATTTCAAAGGGCTGGCTGGTAAATTCAAGAGCATTGCCCTCCGGATCCTCAGCCTTGACCAATACAGTGAAAGTCTCGGTTTCCTCCACACCAAGGTGAGAAAGGGTAAAAGTTTCCTCTTGCCCCGGGCTGAGGGTCAGCACGCTTCCCATGGGGATATTCCTTTCCTTGATGAAAACCTCCAAATTGCTCAGAACAACATCGCCATCATTTTTTATAACACAGGTAACCTTAACGGATCCGGCTTCTTCAAGGCTGGGAGGATCAAAGGTAACATCAATGGATAAATGGGGATTTCTACCGCTTCCAACGGCAGGAATAAACCATTCATCGGCTTCAAAACGATAGCTTTCTCCGGTACTTTCATCCTTTGCCGTTACAACTGTTTTGCTTACTATTCCATCTTCATCCATCTCTTCCTGTACAGTAAAGGTCTTCTCCTCGCCGGGCGCCAATTTATCAAAGGAAGCAACGTTCCCAAGCTCGGGTTCATCCACCACAACATCCACCAGCGCAATATTTCCCGTGTTTTTAATCGTATAATTCAGAGTTACAATATCCCCGGGAGCGGCTTCTTCGGGTTCAAAATCCCTTATTATCTCCACATTGGCCTGTGCTTTCTTTACAGTAAAATTATAGGTTGCGGTAACCTTTTGGGCACCGTCTTCAGGTGTGCCGCTGCAGACAATTTTATACTCCTTATCGGGGCTAATCCTTGCCTTATATTCAGCCTTCGTCTCCTGCCCGGGAAGCAGCTGAACTATTTCAAAAAACACATTGCCGTTCCAGTCGGAACACTGTACATTGATTAAAGCCACGTTCCCCGAATTCTTAATCTGCAGCCTTATGTTTACCTCTTCTTCGGAGGAAATATGTGATTTATCCACACTTCCCGTCACTTCCAGTGAATAGACTGGTTCTTTCTCCTGGACCTCCACCTTAACCTTGGCGTTCGGCATCTCCTGCGTAATTTCATCCGTCATACCGGTAGGATCCTTGCATTTCAAAATAATATGACTTTCAGTGGTATTCTGAAGCCTGAAATACTTGGTAAGGGTTTTCGCCTTCCCTGGCTCCAGTACCGGAATCCTTCCAATCTCGCCAAGCTTGCTGTCAATCACTACAACATCCAATAACGGCACATTGGATGTGGATTCTACAACGGCCGTGTATTGGACCTCTTCATCCTTTTTCACCTTCCCGGATACATTGGCCTTATAATTCACCTTAAACCCTACATTAATTATAACTTCCTCGCCTTCGTCCAAACTAATCCATTGATCTTCACCCAGTATCTGGTACTCCACTGAATATCGGATGAAGCCGTAAATGGCATTTTGTTCCTCACCGGCAAAAGATATGCTTTCCCCGGCAGGAACACTTTTTTCGGTAACGGTAACATGCCTGGCCAGCTGCTGCTTATTGGCATCCAACAGCTGTTCGGTTACGCGTATACGGGCAATTTCCTTGTCTGAACCGTTTTCCATGCTATAAATTACCTGGAATCTGTATCCAGTATCGGAAGAATAAATATTTAAATCGGCATCAAAGCTTATCTGGCCTTCTGCTAGCACCACCGTATTAAATTTCAGCATTTGCAAAATCAATATCAATACCATGGATAGCACAAGCCACGTTTTTTTTCGCATAGTTCTCCCTCCACCTTAACTTTTTACTTCTCCTCCTTATCTACCAACTGCGGGAGCTTCCGCCGCCTCCAGCGCTGCCTCCGCCGCCCCCAAAGCTGCCACCACCAAAGCCGCCAAATCCGCCGCCGCTTCTTCTATTATGGTCAAAAGGCCCTCTTCGCCTGCCTCTTACCGAGGAGCGCAGAAGCATCATGGTTATTGCGCCCTTGAATAAAGATGTATCCAAAATTATTAGCACTACGATAATTATAAGCGCTATGACAAAAGGAAGAATAGAATCATCTTCATCCGCAGTTTGCTCTGCAGGCAGCATGCCATCTTCTGTCAGCCTCTCACTCCCAACCAATCTGTCGGTATATCCGTATTCCATATAGATTTCATTTACTATCGCATTAAATCCCGCAACTATTCCCTGACCATATTCACCATTCCGAAAATGGGGTACCATATATCGATCCTGTATTCTGCCGGTTTTTCCGTCGGTAAGCACCCCTTCTAGGCCATAACCCACCTCAATCCGCGACTGTCGTCCTTCGACATCCACAAATATAAGAACGCCGTTATCTTTTTCCTTTTGGCCGATCCCCCATCGCCTGAACAGCTCCAGGGTGTATTCCTCCAGGGAGTCACCGTCAATACCCGCCATGGTTACCACAACCACTTGGGCGGTGGTGACATCCTCCAACTCTTCCGCTACCCTCCGAATGTGGTCCTCCGCTTCGGTATCCATCACTTGTGCAAAATCATTTACATAAAAATCGTCGGTGGGTTCCGGATAGTTCTCAACCACCATACAAGCAGCCAGCAACAGTATGACAAGCCATAACAAAACGGTTAACTTTACACGTTTTATCTGTTTCATTTTCGTCAACACCTTATTAATCTCCAAACAGATCGCCTACATCGGGAGCCTGCCGGGCATCTTCAGAAGCCTCAAAATATTGTACTCTATCAAAGCCAAATATACCGGCAATTATGTTTGTAGGAAATCTCCTGATGGCTGTATTATAGCTTCGGGCCGCTTCATTATAGTCCCGCCTGGCAACCGCAATTCTGTTTTCGGTTCCGGCCAGCTCATCCTGCAGTTGTATAAAATTCTCGTTGGCTTTAAGCTCGGGATAATTCTCCACTATGGCCAGCAGCCTCGATAAAGCGCTTGTAACTTCGGCATCAGCCTGAGCCATATCTTCAACGGTAGTTGCACCTGCCAGCTTGGACCTGGCTTCGGATACCTGGGTAAACACCTCCGATTCATGGGCGGCATATTGCTTGACTGTCTCCACCAAATTTGGAATCAGATCATTCCGCCTTTGAAGCTGATTATCTATCTGGCTCCAAGCCGTTTGCACCAATTCGCTTTTAACCACCAATCCGTTATATCCGCTTATACCCCAAATTACTAACAACACGAGTACAGCAATTATACCAACAACAATTTTGGTTGATTTTTTCATAAACTTACCCCCAAACAAATTAATGACGCCGTATAACCATAGACATACTCTGATAACATGAGCCCCTGGTCTCGGCTGATTTCTATATTATTCTATCATCATTGATATATCGTTATCAAGCAAAACCTTATTCAGGGCGGTATAATACTATGTTTAGGAATATAGACCCTTTTATTTCTCATATATATACTATGCGCCTCTAGTTCTAATAAGCGACTGAAAAATAAAAACTAAATATATATAAAGCATAAAAGACATACTATAGGCAAAGAACAAAAAATTGTTTGACCTTTATTGACTTTTAATGATGAGTATGATAGAATTACAATAGAAAACAATGGAGATTTTCTCCACTTCATCGAAAAATAATGATAGGTGCAAGACCGCATTTAATACATTTATACAATTACAATAGCATGAAAGGCATCAGTACGATGGCAAGCACGGCTTTGTGTAACCCAGGCTGCAAGCCAGTTGTACCCAATTACGTAACGAAAGGAGTTGAATCATATGCCATTTTTCTGGTACGATCCAACCATGATAATACTGCTACCGGCTATTTTCCTGGCTATGTATGCCCAATTCAAGGTGCAGAACACCTTTGCCCAATACTCTAGGATAGGTGCCCGCAGCGGCTTGACGGGTGCTGAGGTAGCCAGGGAGATCCTGAGGGATAATCGGATATATGATGTAAGAATTGAGCAGACTCGCGGAATGCTTACCGATCACTATGATCCTCGCAACAAAGTATTGAGGCTTTCCCCCCATGTGTACAACTCCAGTTCTTTGGCAGCATTAGGGGTGGCAGCCCATGAAGCAGGACATGTAATACAGCATCAATACGGTTACATTCCCTTCAACATTCGTACCGCTATCGTACCCATTGCTACAATAGGTTCCCAGTTGGCTTTTCCCCTGTTGTTAATCGGTTTATTTCTGGGGATGCCCAAACTTGCCCAAGTAGGAGTTTTGGCATTCAGCGCAGCCGTCTTATTCCAGCTTGTAACCCTTCCCGTTGAATACAATGCCAGCAGCAGGGCAATTGAAGCTCTGGAGGTAGGAGGCTATCTCAGCAGGGAGGAAACGCCGCATACGCGTAAGGTGCTCCGCGCTGCAGCTTTAACCTATGTAGCCGCTACTTTGACGGCCGTACTGCAGCTCCTCAGGCTTCTGCTGATATCAGGAGCCTTTGGCAGAAGAAATGATTAGATCTGCTGCTGTATAATAGAAACAGGTGGTCTGACGATACTTAACATTATGGGACAATTAGATATTGAATATAAGGCAAGCATAAGGCAAGCCGGGATAAACAATAAGTCGGGGCTATGTACCCCGACTTATTTTTGTTCCCTTAAAACCTTGGTCAACACATCAATGGAATAATCTATATCTTCATAGGTCAATGCATCCGATACCTGGATCCTTAGCCTGGCCTGCCCTTCCGGAACTACCGGATATCCGAACCCGACTATGTATACCCCTTCTTCCAGCATACGGTCAGCTATCCGAATGGCTTTTGCCGTATCATAGATCATAACGGGAATAATGGCACTGTCGCCTTCCAGTACTGCAAACCCATTCTTTTTCAATTGCTCCCTGAAGTATCTCACCTTCTGATGTAAGGAATGCACTCTTTCAGGATGAGCTTCCAAATATTCAACAGCAGCCAAGGCTATACCTGCCAGCACGGGCGGCAATGAATTGGAGAATAGATGGGGTCTCGAACGCTGAATACATAGATCTATAATCTCTTTACGCCCTGCAACAAAACCACCTCCGGCACCTCCCAGTGCCTTCCCAAAGGTACCGGTTATAATATCAACCTGCCCCAACATGTCATAGTACTCGGCAGTACCGCGTCCAGTATCACCAAGCACACCCGTGCCATGGGAATCGTCCACCATAACAAGGGCATCATATTTTTTGGCCAGCTCAATTATACCCGGTAGCGGTGCTATATCTCCTTCCATAGAAAAAACACCATCGGTTACGATTAGGCATACCCCGTCTTCTGAAGCCGCCTCTTTAAGCTTATCCTCCAGAGAATTTAGATCTGCGTGGCGGTATACATGCCGCTGAACGCCTTTGGCTACCAGCCGGCATCCGTCTATAATGCTGGCATGATTTAATTCATCGGATATGACAGCATCCCCCGGGCTTAGCAATACCGGAATAAGGGCCGTATTGGCATTCCAGCAAGAGGTATAGGTCAAAGCAGCTTCGGTGCCAAGAAATTGAGCCACCTTGTTCTCCAGAGTCCGGTGTATATCGTATGTTCCACAAATAAACCTTACGCTGGCAGCCCCGGCTCCGTACTTTTCCAGCGTTTCAATACCTTTTTTCACAATCTCGGGATGGTTTGCCAATCCCAGGTAGTTATTTGAACACAGCATAACAACATCGTCATAGTCCTCTACGGCTCCCCTGCCGTCCAAAGAAGAAATGAGATAACGGTACTCCTTGTATGTACCCTCTTTCTTCAAAGACTCAAGCAGACTATGAATTCTCTCATAAAAACGGCTGCTCATAAAAACACCTCTCCTTTTATTCCGATACTTTAAGCAAAACCTTTATTGCCCTGCTGGCTTCCATCTCAAGAAAGCCCTTCTCCACATCCTCAAAATCCAATACATGAGTAATAATGGGCTCAAACACCTTGCCATTTTTCAGCAAAAAACTCTCGCATTGATACCAGGTCTCGAACATCCTCCTCCCCGTAATTCCCCGAATGGTAAGTCCCTTGAATATCACATGCTCAGCCAGATTAATGGAAACCTCGCGGGGCGGAATTCCAAGAAGGCTGGCACTACCGCCATTGCTTAGGAGCTCCAAACCCAATTTCAGCGCTTGAGTATTTCCGCTCATTTCAAGCAATACATCCGGTCCCAAGCCATCTGTATATTCCAGGATTTTATCCCTTACATCCGCATCTCCTGAATCCAAAACATGATCGGCCCCTACTTTTAACGCAATCTCTCTTTTAAAGGGATTGGGTTCAATGACTATTACCTTTTCAGCTCCGTTCTCCTTTGCAATGGGGATGCTGAAAAGTCCTATGGAGCCGGCACCGGTTATGAGGACGTTCTTCATACATATCTGCTGAGACATGACGGTATGCATTGCGTTCCCAATCGGATCAAACAGCGCACCATAGAAGTCAGAGATATCCGGGTGCACTGCCCAGACGTTATGGACCGGAACACATACATAATCAGCAAAACATCCGTCTCTGTCAATTCCGATAATTTCTACTTCTCTGCAAATATGCCCCTGCCCGTTCCTGCAGTACCTGCAGTGACCACAGGTTATATGACCTTCAGCCGATACCCTTTGCCCGACGTGTAAATGTTTTACACCACTACCTATATCGCATATAGTCCCGATAAATTCATGGCCTATGATAAGTGGCGGCAGAATCCTGTTTTCAGCCCATGAATCCCATTTATAGATATGTAGATCGGTGCCGCAAATCCCTGCAACGTTTACCCTAATAAGCACCTCATCCGGAGCCGGCTCGGGAACAACATCGGTGGTAAAATCGATCCCACGGCCGTTTGTCTGCTTTTTTGCTACTCTCATGATGGCCACTCAATAACCCCCCTTCATGGAGAATTGGGTTATATTGATCCAGTGAATTGCCGTATATTTTGCTATCAATGATGCGAATTCCGAAAACATCGACATGGACTACATTAAACAAAACAGATGTTTAATATATTGAACTTTGGATTTATTATATTGAATGGGAGTGCGTTTGTCAATCCCAAATTTATAGGCTTGGACATTATTGACATATCAGCCAGCGTTCATACCTATGTGAAACCGCAGTTTTGTAATGGTGAGCCGGGGATTAAAATTGATAATTCCCGTATTACACAGTATAATAATATTGACTAGAAAAATTTGCAAAAGTGACCAATTGCACGGACAGGAGCTCAAGTAGCATATGAATATGCAGTTTGTATAACAAGGACATGTTATCGGTATCATACCCAGCTTTTGCAGGCAAATTAACGACAGAAACGGAGTGAGGCTTACATGAACAAACCCAAACCGCCGGCTATCGGCAGCAATATTGCAAACTATAGAAAACAAAAGGGAATGAGCATGGAAGAGCTGTCGAAAAGATCAGGGGTATCCAAATCCATGCTTTCCCAGATCGAACAGGAAAAGACCAATCCAACCGTGATTACATTATGGAAGATTTCCAAAGCATTAAATGTACCTATGGAACATCTGTTGAAGAGGGATACAATTTCACAAATAGAGGTTTTAAGAAAAGATGATGCCCCTATCTTTTATTCGGAAGATCATTCTTGTCTCATAAGGGTCAATTCGCCCGTTCACATGATAGACAATCTCGAGCTGTATGACATGACTTTTAAACCCAGGGGCAAGCTTTGTTCAATGCCCCATTTCACCAATGCCGAAGAGTTTCTGACAGTGATTACCGGAAAATTCAGGGTAACCTCCGGCGACAGCTCGGCCATATTAAATGAAGGGGACACCGGGCGATACAGGGCTGATGAGAAGCACTCAATAGAGAATCTAACCGATCAGGAGGCTAAAGCCTACCTGGTTGTGTGGCTTCCTCAGTAGTTTTTTGAATTTGCCAGCTCCATATTCGTATGATGCGTGGCAAGCGGGAACTGAAATGTCCAGTCCTGCATATAAAAATATGAGACAGGCCGGTTTCAAAGGATTGCGCAGCCTCACTTGTATATATAAAAGAGACAGGGAACATCCTGTCTCTTTTATATATCTCTATCTCACCACGATGCGGTGATACGTCTTTTTCCCTTTGCGCACCAACAAACCGCCATCCCTCAAATCCTGTTGGGTAAACTGTCTTTCAATGCTGTCTACCCTCTCATCATTTACATAAAGCCCGCCCTGGCTGATCAGGCGTCGGCCCTCACTTTTGGAGGAAATAAATCCTACACTGTGCAGCAAATCCAATACGTTTGAATTCTCCTTGTACTCATCTGCTGTTATTTCAGTGGTTGGCACCGTATCCAAATCTCCTCCGCTTCCAAAAAGGGCCTCGGCAGCCTTTTGAGCTTTGATGGCTTCCTCCTCACCATGAACATTTTTTGTAAGCTCATAAGCTAGAATTTTCTTTGCTTCATTAATCCGTTCGCCGGGCAGGCTGCCCAATCGATTTACCTCGTCCATGGGTAAAAACGTCAACAGGGCAAGGCATTTCTTAACATCAGCATCGTCAACATTTCGCCAGTACTGATAAAAATCATAGGGACTGGTCTTATCGGGGTCCAGCCAAACGGCACCCGCTCTGGTCTTTCCCATCTTCTGTCCATCGCTGGTTGTCAGCAGCGTAAAGGTGAGGCCATATGCATCGCCTCCTTCTACCCGCCGGATCAGATCAACCCCGGCCAGAATATTGGACCATTGGTCATCACCGCCCATTTGAATGCGGCAACCGTGCCTCCTGTACAGCTCAAGGAAGTCATAGGCCTGCATCAGCATGTAGTTGAACTCAAAAAAGGACAGGCCGCGCTCCAGTCGGGCTTTAAAACATTCCGCAGCCAGCATGCGGTTTACCGAAAAATGAACCCCTATTTCCCTCAAAAATTGAACATAGTTAAGATCAAGCAGCCAGTCGGCATTGTTTTCCATAATAGCCTTGCCTTCCGAAAAATCCAGGAACCTGGACATTTGCTTCTTGAAGGCCTGGGCATTTTTGTCAATGATCTCCCGGGACATCATTTCCCGCATATCGGTTCTGCCACTTGGATCTCCCACCATGGCGGTACCGCCGCCGATAAGGGCAATAGGGCGATGTCCGGCCCTCTGCATATGGGCCATCACCATTATCTGAATGTAATGCCCTACGTGTAAACTATCCGCCGTCGGATCAAAGCCTATATAAAAGGTTACCGGTTCACGTCCCAAGAGCTCCCTTACCTCTTCTTCATGAGTAACCTGGGCGATGTATCCTCTTTCCTTTAGGATATCAAATACATTAGCCACTTTAATTCCTCCAATTTCATTATAAATTCACTGGAAAGTTGCTTTTCATAACATTTTAACTTATATGTCTTACAAATTCAAGCATTCGATCCGATAATTGCAAAGGCATCATTTGAAGCCTAAAGTAATTTTTCATAAAACATCATTTACTTATAATTTCTAATTATCAGCTCGGTTATATCCCCTCGCTTGTGAGCGTTGCTGTTTATATACCGTTTGGCTTTTACCCTTTCAATTACAAAGCCTTCATAAAGCCTGTCAAAAAAATCATCCCCTTGGTCCCGGTTCTTTGGATCCGAATTGCTAAGCATGAGATAAGCCCCTCTTTTGTCCATCTCTTTAAAGAAATGGGCCAGCCTTACCTGATCATGATCAAAAAACCCGTCTTCGCTATAGCCTGTGAAACTGGAAGTATCGTTTAAAGGGCGATAGGGGGGATCAAGATAAACCAGCGTATTTGCCTGTATGTATTTTCTGCTCTCTTCAAAGTCTCCGCATATAATCTGGGTATCGGCTAAAGCTTTACTCACCTTAATTAAATTTTCTTCATCGCATATAACCGGCTTCTTGTATCTCCCAAAAGGAACATTGAATTCGCCCTTCCTGTTTAAACGGAACAAGCCGTTGTAACAAGTCTTATTCAGGAAAATCAAATAAACCGCCCTTTTTATCCAGTCAGGGCTGTAATTGGAATAATCAAATTCTTTCCTCTGTCTGTTATATCCATCCCGCATTCTATAATAAAAAGCCTTCCTTTGATGTTCAGGCAGTTTCAAATACATCTCTTCCACATTTCGCAGCTCATCAATCAGCTCATTTACATTTCTTTGTATGGCCCAATAGCCTACTATCAGCTCTTTATTTATATCCAATAAAAAAGCCGTTTTTACTTTAAAATTTTTCTTTAAAAAGAAAAAAAGTGCACCGCCACCTACAAACGGCTCCACATACCTCTGTATTTCGCCGTTCTCAATAAACACCGGTGGCAATCTCATATGCAATTCGTCCAGCAATTGGGTTTTGCCGCCCGCCCATTTAAGAAATGGCCTGGCATTTGCTGTCACAACCGATGATCTGTGTATTTCCTTAACCTTATTCAGCATCTACACTTCACAGCCCATTCTACAGCATTTACTATAAGTATAAACATTATATACAGAGCATTATCTATGCCTGCGAAGCAGCAACAGCCGCTTCTCTGGTAAGATTTTTGATCCACCTAAACCTGTTAACCTTGACCACCGCAACAGCGCATTTCAGTATTTGATCGCATTTCAAACAGGCAAACACCACAACGGGAGAGGCGTGGAAGACAAAGGCCGCAATCAATGCGGATGGTATCACTACCAGCCAGACAAAGATAAGATCATTTATCAGCACAAAGTAAACAGAGCCTCCCGCCCTGACAATGCCGGTCAGGGATGACACCTGGTATGAAGTACCTACTATGGTAACCGACAGAACTGTCATCAGCTTAACGGACAGGATGGCAGTCTCATCCGAAACATTGTACAACAGCATTATGTAATCCTTGGCTATATATAATAAGCCGCCTGAAATCAATCCTATAACTATGAACAATACCTGCAGTTTTCGCGCATATTCCTTTACCCGCTCATATTCTCCGGCACCAACGGTCTGGCCGATAACTACCGCCGAAGCACCTGACGTCCCGTACACCCCCACGGAAAACAGAGAGAAAACTATATTGGCAATGCTGACCGAGGCGGTTACTGCAGAACCCAGCCTACCAATAATGGCGCCTTGGGTGGCAAGGTTTATCCCCCAGAATACATCTCCAAGCAGGACGGGAAAACCGTATCTGAAAAAGTCCTTAATAAGCAGTACATTTGTTTTTAACAGATCCCTGAACCTTATCCTGAGCTTTTCATCAACAAATCTTATATATAGAACAATAAGGATGGTTTCCAATATACGCGCAATAAGGGTAGCAACGGCCGCTCCCTGTACCCCAAGGGCAGGAGCGCCCAGATTCCCAAAGATCAATACCCAGTTGAAAAAAACATTGACAAATAAGGTAACAACCGATAGATACATCCCGATCCTGACTGTCTCAACACAGCGCATTCCAGCTATTAAAACCTGTGTAATGCAAAAGAATATATATGTATATCGTATAACCTTCAAATACTTTAAGGCTTCGTCTATGACATGTGTCTCATTGCTGAACAGTTTTAATACGTGAACGGGGAAAAACAATGTCACCAGCAGGAATAAAAGCCCCGCACTCAAGCTGATCTTTAAGGCTATTCCGATAAGCATCTTTACACTATCCGCATCCCTTTTTCCCCAATACTGGGATGCCAAAATCGTCAAAGCCGCCGCCAGTCCAATTACCAACATATGAAGAATATTTTGAAGCTGGTTGGCTACATACACCCCCGACAGGGCAAGCTCTCCAAGTGAACCCACCATAAGATTATCCGCAAGACCTACTGCCATGGTGATGATGTTTTGTAACGCAATGGGAGCAGCAAGATATAAAACCCATTTGTAGATATTTTTCGGTGATTTCTGCATATCGGCATTTCTTCTTTCCATTATTTTTTTATCTGTTTCTTTATCCTATGTTACATGCAAAAAAACGTCCTGTCAATGCGAATATATCTGATGAACTCTGCTATATCCGTCGAGCTATCTAAGCCCAGAATATCTTACCGCCATCCTTCGGACATCATGACTGCCTTTTATCCCTGAAAAATTTCTGCAATATCCCCCTACACTCCTCTTCCATGACTCCTGGGACAACGTCAGCCCTATGGTTAAACCGAAAATCAGTGAGAAGATTATAAAGACTGCCAGCACATCCGGCCTTGGGATCCCTGGCACCGTATATAACCCGTTCTATCCTGGCTTGAATAATGGCTCCCGCACACATGGGACACGGCTCAATGGTAACGTACAACTCGCATCCTGACAGTCGCCATCCCCCCAGCTTTTTTGCAGCCTCCCGTATGGCAACAATTTCGGCATGAAGGGTGGGATCCTTATATGTCTCCCTCAAATTGTGCCCTCTTGCTATAATTTCTCCATCCTTAACTATTACAGCCCCTATGGGGACTTCCTCTATATGGTAGGCCTTTTTGGCCTCCTGCAGCGCTTGTTCCATAAATATCCGCATCAACATAACCACATCCAGGCAAATTCAATCTTAATCCATTATGTCATACGTGAAAAATAAAATCAATAAAAAAAGAGCTGCCATAAGGACAGCTCCTCAGCAATACTTTACAAGCAGTTTATTTCCTCTTGCCTATGTTCAGTATGAGGTTCATAATTATTCCAAATATAGCCGCACCTGCAATACAGGGAATTTCTATTCCAAAGAAGGGAATATTTCCTCCGTATGCATACTGCCCCCCCAGACCTATAACCATGATGGTTGCAATAACCGCTATATTTCTGGCGCTGAACATGTCAACTTTTTTCTCAATCATTATCGCAACACCTTGGGCAGCTATGGCGCCGAACAGGTATATCTCCATGCCTCCGATGACAGACGTGGGGATTGAATAAATGGCATTTATAAGAGGAGTGAAACAGGAGATAACCATGGCTATAATTGATGCTGCAATCAGAACCGGTATGGAAAATACCCTTGTGATTGCCATGGCGCTTATATTCTCTCCATAGTTAGTGCCTGCAGGCCCGCCGATTAACCCTGCAACTATATCTCCCAAACCGTCACCGATTAAGTTGAGCCCCAATAATTCTGCAATATTGTACTTCTTACCTACCTTCTTTTTATTTGCCAGATCATTTACATAAATGTCAAGCTGATATATATGGGCCGTTGATTCGGGAATGGTGGCTATGGCTACCGGCATAATGGCCATAACCGCCATCCAGGTTGGCTTGGGCAACGTAAATATGGGAAGTGCAAAAAATCCACTGTTGGCTGTTTCGGGCAACACTTTGAAAAGATCGATGCCTGTTGCAAGCCTGATAATAAATGCAGTCAAGCAGCCTACAATTGGGCCCAGAAGAAGGGGAATCTGCCCCGCAAATCCCTTTAAATACACCGAAAACAGTATTGTTGCTATCAAAGTGACCAGTGAAACAACCCACGCCATATTGGTTGCAAAAGCCGCTTGGGATTCGGGAACAGCAGGTGTACCGGCTGCGTCGATTGCAATGGATGCAGCATCCTGCAAAGCAGTTCCCGCAAGGGTAAGTCCGATTACCATTGCAATGGGACCGGTTATGGATGCCGGAAGAATCTTTTCTATGGTATCCTGGCCGAAACGATTGACTATGAACCCGGCCGCTATCGACACGAAACCCGACATGACTATACCGAACTGGGCTATTGCAATCTTATCGTTCAGCCCATAACCCGCCAGTGCTTCTGACGCCATAAGGCTTCCGATGGCAGCAATATAAGAAAAGCTGGAACCGTAATAAAGAGGGATTTTTCTTCCAGTAACCAGGACAAAACACAATGTGGCAAGACCGCTGGCAAAAATAGTGGTTGAGATATGAAAACCGGTGATAATTGCAACGGCCACTGTAGCAGGAAACATAACGATGACCTGCTGCAATGCGTATAACAATAGCTTCCAAAACTGAGGACGTTCATCCGGAAGATATCCTATTACCTGTTCATTATTTATCATAATTACACCTCTCTTTAAATTAGCGTTGAAACCCGTTTCAATGCCTTTCAAAATATAATTGAATTCATCACACCGATTAAACCATTTACCATTTTGGACGTTCAGACAAACCTATTCTCATCCCCCCTTTGCAAAAAAAAATCTTGTCCGTCACATTGCAGACAAGATTATCTCTCAACCATATGGGACTATACACATCAAT
The DNA here is from genome assembly GCA_001513075.1 of Clostridiales bacterium DTU074. Classification (GTDB taxonomy): domain Bacteria; phylum Bacillota; class Clostridia; order Caldicoprobacterales; family Caldicoprobacteraceae; genus DTU074. Next base: position 79,316 of record LFSE01000115.1, read on the forward strand.
TCCACAAGATATCTTGTCTGCCTCTCTGTGCAGACTTAAAAATATCTTTATTCTGTGAAATTGTAACACATGTGAATAAGATTTGCAATATAAAATTTTTCGATTTTGTCAAATTCACTGCTATCTAACAGTAAAGGCAACAAGAATAAGTATAAAGGCCGCTTAGCTTTCCGAATCTGAAGAACTCTCCATTAACCGGATGTATTTCTTCAACTTGTTCATCCTGTTCAGCCAGGCGTTGTAGAGCCCATCGGCATGTTCCCGCAAAGTCCGTTGGGAATTTGTATATATATTTAACTTTGTTGCATAATCCACCTGTTCAATGTATTCCCGAGGCAAAGAGTCCGCACCTGTTAAAGCTCCGGAAATACCGCTGGCTATTGCAGCTATACAATCGGTATCCCTTCCCAGATTAACCGCTGCGATCATGGCATCCCTGGTGTTTCCGTTAACCATCCTAAAAATGCATACAGCCTTTGTTACAACCTCATTGGCATAGCTCATCGCATAAGGAATGCCGTATCCGCCATACACACTGTCAAATGCCTTCCTTAACTCCCTGAAATCCTTACAGTTTGCCGTATGCTTCAAACCCCTGTCCAGTTCCTTCACCACCATATCAGGGTGGCAGTAATCAAATATGGCTCCCAGCACGCTGTCCACGGTAGCATCCGGTCGGGTAGCTGCTGCAATTGCCACACCGGTCACCACCGCCCACTGTAATCCTCGGCTGTTGGTGGTCTGATACAGCTGCCCAACTTCCAATACATCCTCCCTTGCGCTTTCCATATCGCCGGCATTTATAAGCCCGATGGGATGACATGAACGGGCAAAGCTGTTTAACCCCGAGTAATCACAGTAACGCCCCAGATCCCGGGCGGGTATTCCGCTTTTAGCCATTGCCAGCAACACCGCTTCAAAGGGCTCCGATACCATTCCCGCCGATTCAGGCTTGATATGTTTTAGCCATGCTTGCCTCACATCCTCGGCATTAACCCTGTCACCCTTCTCAATGATAGCGGTAATCATCAATTTTTGTCTCTCAATTCCGTCTTCGGTGGTACCTGGTTCCCTTATCCAGCCGTTATTATAATGTTCATAGGGAAGCAGCCTGTCCAGTGTTCCATATTTCTCCTCAATCTTGTCATATGTCCAGCCCTCTACCGCCGCTCCCATCGCCGAACCTATATGCGCACCTGCAATACATCCGAAAAATTTTTCCCGCAAGCTGACGCTATAATCCATCTGTTTACCCCTCCTTTTTTTCATTATTGTATTAAAAAATCGCACACAAAACAAGAATTGCGAAAGCAGAAGCGCGCAAGCCCTGATTATGGTTGCTTGCGCGCCTGTTTCTTTGGCGGAAGAGGTGGGATTCGAACCCACGTGCCCTTTCGGGCAACTGCATTTCGAGTGCAGCGCGTTACGACCACTTCGCTACTCTTCCCCACTTATACTCTTTGCTATTCTTTCATCATATTCAGCTAATCGCCGTTTTTGTTTACTATGCAGCCTTGTAGACTAATTTATGTTCATTCATATTATGACATATAAAACACATAAAATCAATATGAAAATTGGTTTGATAAATTATACACACCTGACATGCCATTTGAATAACATAAACAAACGATTGACTTATTTGCTTTTCTGTGGATGAAAAGCGTACAAGCCGGAGTTTTACTGCTATCCTTCAATAAAAACTGCAATACATATAACAAAAAAGGCAGGTCATATGGTAAAATAGTAAAAAAAAAAAACGAGGAGTCGGGATTATACCCATGCAAAAGGAAACCATCTTAGTTGTTGATGATGAAAGGGAAATTGCGGAGCTAGTGAGGGATTATCTCGAATTTGAAGGGTTTAATGTAATTTTGGCCTTTGAGGGGCAGCAGGCATTGAAATTGTACCGGGAACATCAGCCGGATATGGTCATACTGGATGTCATGCTGCCAAAATTGGATGGACTGGAAGTCTGTAAAGCCATCCGCTCAACGTCTTCAATTCCCATTCTTATGTTAAGCGCCAAAAAAAGCGATGTGGATAAAATCCTGGGTCTGGGTCTGGGAGCTGATGATTATGTAACCAAACCCTTCAGCCCTAAAGAATTGGTTGCCAGGGTGAAAGCCCATTTAAGGCGCTACCGTCAATTTTCCAACCTTGCAAAAAAGGGGGATAGGCTTTCTTTTAACGACCTCGTTATCGATTTAAATGCATACTGTGTGTACCTAAATGATAAGCCCGTCGCCCTGTCGGCCAAAGAATTTGAAGTCCTAAAATTCCTGGCCATGCACCCTAACAGGGTTTTTACACGGGAGGAGATATTCAACAATGTATGGGGATATAACGAGTACGGCGAAATAAACACTGTTACCGTTCATATAAGCAAGATCAGGGAAAAGATCGAAAAGGACCCGGCCCGACCCGTTTACATTCAAACGGTATGGGGGGTTGGCTATAAATTCACAGGGGGTAACACATGAAGCTTAACTTTAGATGGAAATTGATTTTATCCTTTATCACTATTATCATAATACCAATCATTGTAACGCTGCTCCTACTAAACACGGCTACCGAAAAAATAAAGAACGACCCGGAGATTATCAGATTTTCTAAAATTAACCTTCGATTTGAAAAGATAATTGAACTGGTGAAAGATAACTACTTCATCATCCACGATTATGATCTGTTCTATAAGAAGGTCGGCCATGTGCTTAAAGAAACCGGTTGCCGGCTGCAGGTAATTGACAGCTCCGGCGCACTTCTTTTTGATTCGGAAGACAGGGAGGGCTCGCTGGCAAACAAGATCCTTAAGGTGGAAGTTACCGATGATTTTGCCCTGAACCTTGAGGAAGATTTGGGGGAAATGAACCAGTACTCCTTCCCTGTTGAAATCGATGATCAGATAGTTGCCAGCATAATTATTCAGTATACCCTTGACACGCTTCCTCCAAAAGTGCTGCATAAGATCATTCTATATATGGGAGGAAGCTATATTCTGGGCTTGCTGTCCCTCATCATATTGATCGTATTTCTCTCCTGGCTTATCTCTCGAAGCGTCCTGATACCCCTAAATGAATTAAACGCTGCAACTCAGAACATTGCTCTGGGAAATCTGGATTTTTCCATAGAATACCGGAAAAACGATGAGTTGGGCCATCTATGCCAGGCCTTTGAACTGATGAGGTGCAAGCTTAAAGAATCCCTTGAAAAGCAGAATATATACGAAAATTCCCGAAAAACCATTATTGCCAGTATATCCCACGACCTGCGTACACCCATAGCATCCATAAAGGGATATGTGGAAGCCTTGCAGGATGGAATTGCGCAAGATCCCGAAAAATTCAACAGGTATCTGAGCATAATAAAGGACAAAACCGACAAGCTGGATCGCCTCATTGATGACCTGTTTCAATTTTCACAGGTGGAGCTGGGAAAGCTGCATATGGATTTTAAAATCCATAACAGCAGAACAATGTTGGAAGACATAATATCATCCATCGAGCTGAGTTTTAAGGGCAGTTCATTGCAGCTGACAGTACAGCGTCCCATACCTGAAGTCAATATAAAGGCGGACAGCAAACGGATATCCCAGGTTATGGACAACCTGATTGAGAATGCAAAGCGATGTATGCAGCATAAGGGCAATATCACAATTGCTGCCCGGATTTTAGATTCCTTTCTCGAAATATCGGTCAGGGATGACGGTCCGGGTATTTCCCCTGAAGATCTGCCCCACATATTCGAACGCTTTTACCGGGGTGAAAAATCCCGTCCCAATGATTACGGCGGCATGGGTCTGGGGCTCACAATCTGCAAATATATTGTTGAGGAGCACGGCGGCAAAATACGGGCTGAAAGCATCCATGGCAGGGGTACAACCATCTCTTTCACACTCCCCGTAATAACTTCAGAATGTGCTTTTGAACAATAAAATTCAGGCTTGCAGCAAATTTTTGTTGACAAACCCTTAGCGATGATAGTAGCATACATATTATATAAAACAGAATTATACATACTATAATAGCAGGCCATTCTGTAAACAGGAGGCTGGGTTATGCGGTTTATTGTTAAACAGAGGATATTTTCCTTCGGAGACAATTTTACCATCAAAGATGAGGCAGGAAATGATTGCTTTACAGTAAGGGGCAAAGTGTTTGCCCTAGGAGACAAATTAAGAATATACGATATGCAGGGTCATGAACTCTTTTATATCGAGCAAAGGCTGTTTCGCTTCTTACCCGAATATACCATCTATCAATTCGGACGGCCTGTAGCAACTGTAAAAAAACAGTTTTCGCTTTTCAAACCCAGATTCAATATATGGAGTGCATACGGAGATTTTACCATTGAGGGCAATTTCCTCGGCATGGATTTTTCCATATACAAAAACGGTGAACATGTGGCCCAAGTCTCCAAACGTTGGCTCGCGTGGGGGGATACGTACGGCGTTGATATTGCCGATGATGAAAACTACGCCTTTATTCTGGCGCTGGTTATAGTCATCGATCAGGTAATTCATGACGAAAACCACAATAAAGGCTGAACATATTTGGCCGGATGCGCTCTCCACCTCCGATGGTCGGCCAAAACAGCCTTTCATAAAGGCATATACTCGAATATTGCAAAAAGGGCTATAGCTATACAATGTGGTTGTAAAATTTGCATCCAATGCATCAAAGTTTAAATTCCATTTATTATTGCAATTTAGAATTTATTATTACAAACAGACCAGGACAAGTAAGGAGAGATATAAGCATGATAATAGGCGTTCCAAAAGAGATAAAAACTGCTGAGGCTCGTGTTGGTATTACCCCGGCAGGGGTGGAAGCCTTTATCAATAACGGTCATGAAGTATACATCGAAAAAGGAGCGGGAGTTGGAAGCGGAATAACCGACGAAGAATATATAAAATCCGGTGCCAAAATACTTAATACGCCAAAGGAAGTATATGAAGTTGCAGACATGATTCTCAAAGTAAAGGAACCGCAGCCTAGTGAATATGATTACTTAAAAGAAAGTCAAATTCTTTTTGCCTACCTCCATCTGGCTCCCGATAAGCAGCAGACACGGGCTCTGCTGGATAAAAAGGTAGTGGGAATAGCTTATGAGACGGTACAACTGGAAAACGGTTCTCTCCCCCTATTAACTCCCATGAGCGAAATAGCGGGAAGAATGGCAGTAACCATAGGCGCTTATCTCCTTACCAACATGAATAAAGGAAGAGGTATTGTCTTAGGCGGAGTCCCCGGCGTAGAACCGGCAGAGGTGGTAATAATTGGCGGTGGAACTGTGGGCATAAATGCAGCAAGGACAGCAATAGGCATGGGAGCAAGGGTTACGGTTATAGATATAAATCCCAGAAGGTTAGCCTATCTCGACGACATATTTAACGGCCGGGCCACAACTCTGATGTCCAATAATTACAACATTGCCCAAAGCGCTAAAAAAGCCGATTTATTAATTGGCGCGGTATTAATACCGGGAGCAAGAACACCCAAGCTGGTGACCGAGGATATAGTAAAGACAATGAAGAGCGGTTCGGTCATTGTTGATGTGGCAATAGATCAAGGGGGTTGCGTGGAAACCTGCAATATAACCACCTCCCATAAAAATCCATATTTTGTTAAGTACGATGTGGTGCATTATTCGGTACCCAATATCCCGGGAGCGGTTCCCAGGACATCAACCTTTGCCCTGACAAATATAACGCTGCCCTATGCCTTGCAGATAGCTGACAAGGGCTATAGCAATGCTCTGCTTGAAAATCCGGCTTTGCTAAAGGGCTTGAATGTATATAAAGGGATGCTGACCTATAAACCCGTTGCGGAGGCTCAGGGTCTGAATTATGTGGACCCCATTGAGGCCTTGAACAAAGCATAGATAAAGCACCATAACTTTACTTTATCGGAGATATGTGCCTGCATAAATATCAAAGACAGCTTGCACGGTTTTAAAGGATTGCTCACCAAATTTTAAATCAGAAGGGTTTGGCCTGCAGCGCGTCAGCAGCTCGGACCAGGCCCTTCTCCTATAATAAACTGTGATCATCATACACCATTTCATATCTCTTTTTATCCCCTCCCTCGCAAATTATACTTTTCATTCACAAAGTTTCTGCTTTTAGACCCAAGAATTCTGGATTTCCCGTCGACATCCTGCAAAAAGATAGATAAAATGGAACAATAACAATAAAGAGCCTGCACAAACGGGTTACCCGTTCGTACCAAAAAGATGGATAAACCGGAACAATAAACGCAATAAAACCGTCTTAACATATGAAGTCGAATCACATGACGGGTTAAAAAAATCAACAGCACCATTGTTATAACATTCTGAAAATAAGGAGTTGTTGGCCATGAAAAGAAAGCTATGGGCAGTTATGCTTATCCTTGTCTTTATTTTTGCAACGGCTTGTTCTCTTAATACCGACTTTCCACAGCTATATGTAAAACAGTCGGAAACCGAAATTCCCGATTTCAGGACAGAGCCCCCTGAATACGAATTTACACAGCTAACGGAAAATAATTCTTCTCTTCAGGACTATCCTGCCCTTGCCGAAGATCTATCCAATGTGGTCAACCTTTCGTTGGAAAACCAAGAGTCGTCATACGAATTCCTCCAGCCCATATCAAACCGACTGACCGATGAAGAATGGAAGGAAATGTTGAATTCCGACAGTGCACCCGAAAGGGAAAGCTGGATAAAGGAATATATTGTCTATGAGCCACAATAAATAAATGCAAGTAAAAGCGAAAGAGCCTTTTGAGCTCTTTCGCTTTTGGCAATGCATTCTTTTAACCTTCATATACGAAATAAAATCGTCCATAAGGTGCGGTATCGCCGTGCAAATAAAAGTCCTCGATATTTTCATTGGAGCCGGTGTTGTCAGCCCATTTGAAGTACATCCTGAACGGCTGGCCAGGTTTCAAACCTACACAAGACCGTGGAACGGCTATATGCATTTCGTTGCCTTCCATCCTGTATTTTACCGGGGCGTTCTTCCCCCAACGAAACCCTCCCAATGAGCTTTGCAGAACGGTGGTATTGTTATCCAGTACAATATTATTTACTATATATTGGTATCCTTCCCAGTTTGGGGCGTATTCACGCCCTTCAAACCCAAACAACAACCACATCCAGGGAGTTGCAGCATCGTATACTATTGGTTTCTCAGTCTTTACATAAAAATAAATGTTTTCGTCATCTCGGGCCACCTTCATGGTGTCAAAGGCATTTCTCCCCGTAACATCCCGATATATAACACCGCCGTAGCCAACATGTTCCCGATGTAAATTTCCAAAAGGCATGTCCCTGTATGCAGGCCCGACATCCCTCCATTGGCCAAAACTATCCGACAAGTCAATCTTTTTCCTGGGCGTGGCCTGCGGCAGCGGCTCCATACCTTTATAGCGGCGCACTTCAGCCACAAGCTGCATATAATAATTATCAAAATGGCCATCCTTCATGGGTTCAATATCCCGGGAGAACTCCTGGCTGGCAGTATCAACAAAACGGACCGGCCGCTCTTTCGTACCATGGAATCGACCGGCAATCCATTCATTCCAGCCGGTCACCAGTACAACCTCAGGATCCGCTTCCCGGGCCCGTTCCCATTGTTCCGAAAAGTTGTATCCCCAATTCACGGCACCGGGAGCAAAATCGTTTTGTCCATCGTGAAAACTTCTGCCGCGATTGGCAGTTTCCCCATAAAAAGCCGAATCTCCGAAGAAAATCTGAGGATGCTGGGCAACCGAAACATTTATTACCTCCCCAGTCCCATCCGGCCGCCTCCACACCCGCTGGGGACGTTCAAAATCCATCCATGGCCAACCCCATTCCCGAGGAGGTTCATTTGGCCACTGGGATTGCCTGATTGTAAAAAATTCACGAACCTCATCACTGCACTCATCAGGGTGGCCGATGATCAAAGGCTTGCCATCCCAGTAAAACCACAAATCTTTATACCTGCCGGGTTTATAGAGAAACTCATATACCTCCTGTATTGTTTCCCCCGATTTTGTATTGGTATAATAAACGATTTTGGGCACAGGCCAACCGGCCATACGATACTTATCCAGCCACTCAAGCAGTACCTCCACTACCTCCGGATAAGTATGGCGATTGGTGGTATCGAAGAACAGGAAATCAATTCCTGCAATGGTCAGCATCTCAATATGCTTGCGTATTACCCAGGGATCTCTTGAAAAATAATACCCAAACAGCGGCCTCCCCCAATGATACATATGACCTTCTCCGCCCCATGCAGGATGATTGTAATCCCTCGGAGCATCGGGATGCTGCTTTAGTATCTCGGTGATGTCATAGGGACCGTCAGTGGTATGTTCGCCATTCCAAAGAAAATAGAACATACCAACATAACGGTTCTTGCGCAAAGGACCAACATCATCCGCCATTGGAAGACGCCGGTGCAGGGCATCAACACCGCCGATTGATGCCAATGATTGCCTGATTTCGTCCATCGAATGATACCTCCCATATGTAAATTTATTCTTTATATCGGTAATTAAATCTTCCCGATGGTGCTACATTGCCGTTTTCATAAAAGTCCAGAATATCCCCGTCCCGTTGCATGTTATCCGACCATTTAAAGGCAAAATCCAGGGTTTTTCCCTCAAGTCCCAGCAAAGCACGGGGAATGCAGAGCGCCAGCCGGTTACCCGAGGTTGCATAGGCCACCCGGCCTACGGCCTGCCAGATAAAACCTTCAACATGTTTTTTTAGAAGGGCGTATCCCTCCCCATTATATTCCTCTACCATAAAATCATAACCTTCCCAGCCCGTTTGACGACAGAGATCAATATCCAGGAAAAGCCGCATCCAGTTTTTATTGAAGGGTTTGGTCAATGTTTCAGCCGTCTGCACATAGAAATATAGGTTTGTCTGATCCCGGGCTACCTTGCACCTGAGTATGTTGTTACGCAAAGTATAATTTCGGTAGTATGTCCCCTTCATTGCGCCCGGAAAATCTCTGTGCTCGGTTCCGGCCTTATGATTGTAATAGGTAGGAGCAACATCGGTCCATTCTTCAAACCCCTTGTATATATCTATGGTCTTGGGCTCTGAAGGTACGGGCAATGGCCTGGCTCCCTTAAACCGACGAACCATTCCGATAAACTGGCAATAATAATGATCTTTAAGAGCTCCTTTTACAGGTTCTATATCCCTGCTGTGTTCCTCATCAAATTGATCGGGAAATGCATTCACAACCCCATTTTCGTTTGGCGGCCAAATGTCATAGCGTCCCGCCGTAAATTCGTTCCAGCCGGTAACAAAAATAAGCTCCGGATCCAGCTCAAAAGCCCTGCTCCACTGTTCTTCCACATTTGCACCATATAGCTTTGCATCGGGCTTGGGATCACGGCCGTTTCGTACCGTATAGCTGCGTCCGAAAACATTTTCCCCGTTCATGGCTGTCAGCTTCTTTTCCGCCGAATGGTTTTGCGCTATGCCCACAGTAACCTGTTCAAATGTTCCGTCGTTATTTCTGCAATATCCGTGCTGGGGATATACTTCCAGCCACCCCCAGTGATCCGATCGGGACGGACCGCATTCATATCCGGGCTGACCCGGCCTGAATGTAAAGAACTCACGTATTTCCTTGTGGAGCTTGTCCCTGTAGGGGTTTTCTGGATCCCCGACAAGGCATTCGGGCATGGCCATTATTAAGGGCTTGCCTTTCCAATAAAACCATAAATCCCGATAAATTCCCGGACGATAGAGATGTCGATACAGGCTTTCCAACTGAAGCCGGGTAAATTCCAAATCCCAGAATGGCAGCATAAATGAGATCTGCGGGGTTTTTATACCATCCAACCTGGCTTCATAAAATGCCTGACAAAGCGTCATGTATTGAGGTTCCCAGGTAAGATACCCGTTGGTATTATCAAAAATAACAACGTCCACACCGGCGTCAGCCAGCATCTGGGCATGTTTGCGCATAACCCACTTATCCATATTGGTATAATACCCAAACAACGGCTCCTGCC
>LFSE01000044.1:0-6859 GCA_001513075.1 Clostridiales bacterium DTU074
CTCTTAAACCAAGTCCGGCCATTTCATGGAATACTTCGCTACTTATTCAGATTCACGGGCCAACGCCCGCATACCTATTACATACTTATGACGGTGTAATACAAATAATTCATACCTTTATCAACTGCCCCTGCCAGTAAAATAGCTGCGGATCATGCCTATCAGATACAGTGAGCCGGTAAATAACAGCAACCCGTCCGGCTTTACCCTTTCCAAGCCGGTCTGTATGGCTTTTTTCGCATCCCGTTCAACCACAATATGGCCGGGATAATAACGTTTCACCCGTTCGGCCAAAATATCGGGCTCCAATGATCTGGGGTTTTCGTATCTTGTTACAATAACCGATTCGGCCAGCGGGCATAACTCCTTAAGTATTGCATCAACCTCTTTATCCCTGGACACGCCGATCACCAGAGTAACCGGCCTGTCGGCAAAATATTCCCTAATCGCATCTGCCAAGGCCTGAGCCCCTTTAGCGTTATGTGCCCCGTCTATTACAACATAAGGCTGCCGCCTAAGAATCTCTATCCGCCCCGGCCAGTTCGCTTTTTTCATGCCTTCGTATATCGAGGCTTGAGATAGGGACAGGCCTTGCTGCCTCAGGACGGATATAGTCGTTAAAGCGGTAGCAGCGTTCACCACCTGATGACAACCTATCAATTGTATAGCCACGTTCGGATAAGCCTGGCCGTCAAAGGTATAATCAAAAATTTGTCCATCTATACCCGATGAGCGGATCAGGATAGCATCATTATTAACTTTGTATAGAGGTGCATTTCTCTGCCGGGCCACATTTCGTATAATCTCCATGGCTTCAGGTGGTTGAGGATAGGACACCACCGGCCGGTTGGGTTTAATTATGCCTGCTTTCTCATAAGCAATTTTATCCAGGGTATTTCCCAAAACATCCATATGATCGTAGCTGATGGAGGTAATTACCGACACAAGTGGATCCACCACATTCGTGGCATCCAGACGCCCCCCCAGCCCCACCTCCACCACGGCATAATCCACTTGCCGCCGGGCAAAATATACAAAACCAATGGCAGTTACAATTTCAAATTCGGTAGGATGATTCCTGCCATCCTCCAGCATCTCATCGACCTTGGTCTTAACCAATGCGGTTATGTCTGCTAGCTCCTCGGGTTGAATCTCCTCTAGGTTGACCTGAATCCGTTCGGTAAACCTCTCCAGGTATGGGGATATAAACATCCCCACCCTGTATCCGGCCTCAAACAATACGTGGGTCAACATAGAGGTCACCGAACCCTTCCCGTTTGTGCCCCCTACATGAATAGCTTTAAACTGGCGGTGAGGGTCCCCCAACCGGTGCAATAGCTCGGTTATGTTTTCCAGCCCGAGCTTTGAACCAAATTTATACGTACCGTGGATATAAGCCAGAGCCTGTTCATAGTTCATGCAATATCCTCTCTTCCATAACTATTTCTTCAATGATTCAATACGCTTCAAAACCTTATCCATCATATCCTGATATTTCTTCCTCTTCTCCCTTTCCTGTTCCACCACTTCAGGAGGCGCTTTTCTGACAAAATTATCATTGGAAAGCTTGCTTTCAACCCTCGCCAACTCATTTTCCAGATTTTTCTTTTCTCTTAACAGCCTCTCCATCTCCTTTTCAATGTCGACCAGATCCTCAAGAGGCATAAAGATCTGAACCTTACCAGTTACGGCTGAAACGGCGTTGGACGGAATTCCCTCCCTGTCTTCACGAACTTGAACTGCCGAAGCCCAGGCCAGCCTTTCGAAATAGATTTTGCTCTCTTCAAATAAAGATCTATCCTGCCGATCCACCACCAGTACTACTTTTGCCTTTCGAGAGGGGGGAACCTCCATTTCCGCCCTTATGTTGCGAATGCTGCGTATAGCATCCATTATAGCCCACATCCGGTTCTCCGCCTCAGGATCGATTGCCCGTCCGTCAACCTTTGGCCAGGACGAAATCATGATGCTGTCCTCCTGGTGATGGGGAAGGTACTGCCAGATTTCCTCGGTAATAAAAGGCATGAAAGGATGCAGCAGCTTCATGGTGTTTAACAGGACATGGTTCAGAACATACAGCTTGGTTTCCTGAACCCTCCTGTCCCGGCCATATAGCCCTGGCTTAGCAAGTTCTATATACCAGTCACAAAACTCATCCCAGATGAAATCATACAGCTTTTGCACCGCAATCCCCAGCTCAAACTTCTCCAGGTTTTCGGTGACTTCCTCAACCAGCCGGTTATACCTGCTTAATATCCAGCGATCGGGCAGTTCCAGCTCCCCTGCCCGGGGTTCCGTTATTCCGGCATTCTGGATATTCATCAATATAAATCTGGCCGCATTCCAGATCTTGTTGCAAAAGTTACGGCTGGCCTCCACCCTTTCCCAATAAAACCGCATATCATTGCCGGGTGAGTTACCGGTAACCAGGGTAAGCCTCAGGGCATCGGCACCATACCGTTTTATCACCTCTAAGGGGTCAATGCCGTTTCCAAGGGATTTGCTCATCTTCCGGCCCTCAGAGTCCCTGACAATCCCATGAATGAACACATGCCTGAAGGGTACCTCCCTCATGTGCTCCAAACCGGAAAATATCATTCTGGCAACCCAGAAAAATATTATATCGTAGCCGGTAACCAGTACGCTGGTTGGATAAAAATATTCAAGATCCCGGGTTTTGTCAGGCCAGCCCAGGGTTGAAAATGGCCACAATGCAGAGCTGAACCAGGTGTCCAGTACATCCTCATCCTGCTCCAAAGCCGTCCCCCCACATGCGCTGCATCGCTCGGGCATCTGATAATCAACCATTGTTTCCCCGCAGTCCTGGCAGTAATAAGCTGGAATGCGATGTCCCCACCACAGCTGGCGTGATATGCACCAATCCTTTATGTTTTCCATCCAGTTGAAGTAAATCTTTTCAAACCTTTCGGGCACGAATTTGATCCTTCCATCCCTTACAGCCTCTATGGCCGGTTGAGCCAGTGGCTTCATCCTGACAAACCATTGCTTTGAGATAAGGGGTTCAACAACGGTGCCGCATCTGTAGCAATGGCCTACATTATGTTTTAAATCTTCAATCCTGTCGATCAGGCCCATACGTTCAAGGTCCTCCACAACTGCCCTTCTGGCCTGATACCGATCCATTCCTGCATATTTTCCTGCATTTTCGTTCATGGCACCACTTTCATCGATAACGGATATCCAGGGCAAATCATGCCTTAAGGCCACCTCAAAATCGTTGGGATCATGGGCGGGAGTAATTTTCACGGCTCCCGTTCCAAATTCCCGTTGTACGTATTCATCGGCTATGATAGGAATTTCTCTGTTCATAAGGGGCAGTATGACCGTCTTGCCAATGAGATGGCGGAACCTTTCATCATCGGGATGCACCGCTACGGCAGTATCACCCAGCATGGTTTCGGGCCTTGTGGTAGCCACCATTATGACTTCATCGGCATCCTTAATGGGATATTTGATGTACCAGAGATTACCCTGCTCCTCCTCATGCTCCACTTCAGCATCGGACAGGGCCGTCATACAGTCGGTACACCAGTTGATCAACCTGTCCCCCCGATATATCAAGCCTTTCCTGTACAGGCGTACAAACACTTCAATAACCGCCCGGCTGCAGCCTTCGTCCATGGTAAACCTTTCTCTTGACCAGTCAAGAGACGAACCCAGCTTTTTCAGCTGTTGAGTGATTCTGCCTCCATATTGCTCCTTCCACTGCCAGGCCCTTTTCAAAAACTCATCCCTTCCCAGATCGTTCTTGGTAAGCCCTTCTTCCTCCAATTTTTCAACGATCTTCACCTCAGTTGCAATGCTGGCGTGATCGGTTCCGGGAAGCCACAGGGCGGAATAACCCTGCATTCTTCGCCAGCGAATCAGGATGTCCTGAAGGGTGTTGTCCAGAGCATGGCCCATATGGAGTTCGCCGGTGATATTCGGCGGCGGTATGACAATGCAAAAGGGCTCCTTATTCTCATCCACTTCAGCCCTGAAATATCCCTTATCCATCCACATCCTGTATATCCTATCTTCCACCTGTCCCGGATCATAGGTTTTTTCAAGCATCCTTTCCGACATTCTATAACCTCCCGTTTCAAAGTATTCTCATTGCAAGCAGCACACCAATAATGCCAATCAGCAATCCCGTCAACTTTATAAGTATTATCCATTTCTCCGACCGGTCCTCCGGTATCGCAAATATTTTGAATACTATCAGCCTTGCCCCGTATACCAGAACGGCTGCGATCAGCATTAACAGTATTCCTATAGGGTTTATTCTCTCGGGTATATTCAATTTCTTCAACTCCTAATAAAAAATCCTTCGCCCAAAAAAGGACGAAGGACATGCTCCGCGGTACCACCTTATCTCCTGCCGGTTGAGTAAAAACGGGCAGGCACTCATTGTAATAACGGTTGTTCCCGTTTCAGCCTACTGCCATTCAGCTGAAATGCTCCGAAGCGACCTTCCATTCCTCTTGCTCCCGGGGAACCTTTCAGCCCATGGATTCCCCTCTCTGAGGGAGGTAGGGATGTACTGCTCTTCTTCATCGCATTTTACCAATATCTTGTTTATGTTGATTTTTATTATACGACAATCGGCTATTTTGTCAAGAGGCGAACCATGTCAGAGTTGCTAAATCATTATTATTGGCAACGATAATGTAAAAAATGCATTAAACATCATATTTCAGGTAGAAAAAAAGCTCTGTTTCTTATATACTAAGATTATACAAAATCAAAAAGGAGGTACCGCAATATGTCCAAAAAAATAGCGTTTATAGGGGCAGGTAGCTTTGGCTTTACCAGGAGCCTGGTTCGCGACATCCTCACCTACCCGGCCTTTGAGGACTGTACCATCGCTTTGATGGACATCAACGAAGAACGCCTGAGCTATATTAAAGCGGCGGTAGACAAGATTATTGCTGCAGGTAATTATCCGGCTAAGGTCATAGCTACCACCGACAGAGCCGAAGCCTTAAAAGATGCCGACGGGGTTGTATGTACCATCCTATCCGGAGGGGTACACATATGGCGTTACGATATCGAGATCCCGAAAAAATACGGCGTGGATATAAATGTAGGTGATACAAGGGGGCCAGCGGGCATCTTCCGGGCGCTCAGAACCATACCCGTTATGCTTGACATCTGCCGGGATATTGAACGCTATTGTCCCGATGCCGTTTTCCTGAATTACACCAATCCCATGGCTATGCTGTGCAGGGCAATGCAGGGGGAAACAAAGGTAAAGGTTACCGGCCTATGCCACAGCGTTCAGGGGACTGCCGAAATGCTGGCAAGCTGGATTGGAGCTCCCATGGAGGAAATTACATATGTATGTGCGGGTATCAATCATCAGGCATGGTATCTTGAATTTAAGTGGAACGGAAAAGATGCCTATCCCCTGATAAGGGAGGCGGTACAGAGGCCTGAAATATATAATCAGGAGCAGGTCAGAAACGAGATGTTCCTACATCTGGGTTACTATGTTACCGAATCCAGCGGACACAATTCGGAATACAACGCATGGTTCAGAAAGAGGCCCGATCTTATTGAAAAATACTGTACTCACGGTACCGGCTGGAATCCAGGTGAGTATGCATATATCTTAAAGGAATACCTTAAGAGGGAAGATACCTGGAAGGATGATATCAAGGCGTGGCTGAACAAAGACACCATCGATTTAAGGCGGGGTAACGAATATGCCGCCGGTATATTCAATGCAACCATTGGTGACGGAACCATGTATAAATTTAACGGAAATGTCCGCAATTTTGGTTTGATCGATAACCTGCCCGAGGGTTGCTGTGTAGAAGTTCCCGTACTTGCATCCAAATATGGACTCGAACCCATCCATGTCGGACCGCTGCCGGACCATCTGGCCATACTGAACAATATCAACGCCAGATGTGAAGAACTAGTGGTAGAGGGATCCTTAACAGGAGATCCCAACAAGATTTATCAGGCCGTTTACTTTGATCCGCTGACCTCTGCCGTGCTGAGCCTTGCCGAAATAAAGGAAATGGTAAGGGAGATGTTTGAAGTTAACAGAGAATGGCTGCCTCAGTTTAAGCATTTCAGCTAATACCATCCATTGAAGGCATAAATGATAGTTTGCACCAAAGCGCAATCAATGGGACACAAGCCAACATAAAAGATTAGGAGCTGAATATCGATACGTTCAGCTCCTAATCTGTTTTGCAAAATTTTTATATCCATATTGTATGAGTGCAATTAAGGTCAGAAATACGGCTATATACAGCAAAGCATCTGAAAAGGGGAAATCTATCACCTTTGTTACCGATGCAATCTTCATAACTACCGCAATATAAAAGGACGCTGAAGCAATTTTTCCAAAAAAATTGGCTTCTACTACTATTTTCCGGTTTCTGTACAAAAAAATAGCACCGGCGATCATAAGAAATTCCTTTATAAATACGATTATGATGACTATTATAGGGACAACCCCTTTTATATACAGGGATATTAAAACGGTAAGCAACATCAGTTTGTCGGCCAATGGATCCATTAGTTTTCCCCATTTTGTTATAAGGTTGTACTTCCTGGCAATATATCCGTCAAGAAGATCTGTAGCACCCGCAATTACGAAAACGACCAAAGCCCAAAAAATATTGTTGTTTATGCCTGGATTATAGAATACAAACACAAAAACAGGTATTAAAAAAAATCTTACTGCAGTTAACATGTTGGGGACATTCATCACATTACCTCTTTCATTGCATTATACGTAAACAGGAGCGTGTATCAACAGACAGGGAACAGGAGTTAGACCATATCGTTCTTGCCCGTAAGCACAATTAAATTTATAACCATGGTATAAAAAAACGAATCT
>LFSE01000044.1:6880-11699 GCA_001513075.1 Clostridiales bacterium DTU074
TTGAACCTGCGACCTTCTCGTCCCGAACGAGACGCGCTGCCAAACTGCGCTACACCCCGACACAAGATTGGAGCCAACAAGGGGATTCGAACCCCTGACCTGCAGTTTACGAGACTGCTGCTCTGCCTGCTGAGCTATGTTGGCATATTTGATTCTCAATACGCTAATAAATTATAGCATAAAACTTTCGCTTTGTCACGCATAATTTGTAGAAGCTTTGTTAATGAGGCAAAAAGCTTACACAGATGCAGGGATAGCCCCTGACACCCGTGCAAGGCTTATGCCCCAAAGGCTTAGCATCGGGCGAATTACGTGTTTGGATCCAGCACATCCCTCAGGGCATCGCCAAAAAGGTTGAATCCCAGCACAATCAGCATAATCATTAAACCTGGAAAGAAGGAAATCCAGGGTGCCTGGCCTATCAAGCCCTTTCCGCTGTCCAGAATAACACCCCAGCTTGGTGCGGGCGGTTTGGCTCCCAGACCAAGAAAGCTTAGCGAAGCTTCGATTACTATAGCCTTGGGCAGTTCCAGGGTTGCCATTACAATAACCGGTGCCACCGCATTGGGAAGCATGTGCCTGAAGATTATTCTTCCATCGCTCATACCAAGAATACGGGCGGCCTGAATATACTCCCGCTCCCTCAATGATAAAAACTGTCCCCTCACAACCCTGCAGTACCCAGCCCAACTGGCCAGGGCGATGGCTATTACCACGTTCTCAATCCCCGTACCAAGTGCGGCTATAAAGGCTATGGCCAACAGGGTAGTGGGGAATGCCCAGGCTATATCGGTAATGGAAGTTACAATATAGTCAACGACACCGCCGTAATATCCTGCCAAAGCCCCCAGCACCGTACCAACAACCAGCGATATCCCCACTGCAACCAAGGACACATTAAGGGATATCCTGGCCCCGTACACTATCCTGCTTAATATATCCCTGCCGAACTCGTCGGTGCCAAACAGATGCTCAGCGGAAGGCGGTTGCAGAACAGCCGAAATATCGGGTTTATCATATTCGTAGGGAGCTAACCAGGGCGCAAAGGCTGCGGTAAACACAAACAGGATGATAATTGCTGCCCCGAATACGGCACCTTTATGTCCAAAAAGTTTCGCCAGAAATTCTATAACAGGCCTCTTTTTTTCTTTTCCAACCTCATATTCCGCCATTCGATGCTGAACCCATTCCCTGTCAACATACACTCCTCCATTCCTGCTACCTGGAGTAATCATCTTCCCTATCACCTTCCTTCTACAGAATTAACCGTATCGTATTCGCGGATCCACCACGGCATAAAGCACATCCGCCAGAATGTTTGCCAGAATAATTGACGAGGTCAATACCAGCATAGCCCCCTGAACAACCGGATAGTCGCGGGCCAGTATGGAATCCACCATCAGGCGGCCTATGCCAGGAATACTGAATATGATCTCAAGGGCAACCGAACCCCCTATTATCCATCCCAGCCTCAGCCCCATAAGGGTAATTATTGGGATCATGGCATTTTTTAAGGCATGCCGGTATATTATAACCTTTTCCAGAAGTCCCTTGCTTCTGGCGGTTCGTACATAGTCCTGCTTCAGAACTTCAAGCATGCTCGATCTTACCATCCTTGCGGTTATGGCCGCATTGGTCAGACCTATGGCAAAGCTTGGAAGAATGAGATGTTTGATAGTCCCGTAACCCGAAATGGGAAACCACCTCAGCTTGTATGCAAAAAAATACATAAGCAGCATTCCAAACCAGAAAGTAGGAATTGCTATCCCCAGCAGAGTGCTGGACATGCACAGATAATCAATAAAGGTATTCTTTTTTACAGCAGCTATTACCCCCGCCGGTATGGCTATTGCAAACGTTATCAAAAAGCCAAGCAGGCCAATTTCCAGCGTCACCGGCAGCCTTTCCTTTATCATCTCTATAACCGGCCTTTCCTGAAGAATGGAAACGCCCAGATCTCCTTCTATTACGCTTTTCATAAACCTCCAGTACTGTACGATATACGGCTGATCCAGGCCGTACTTCCGCTTTATGCTTTCATATACCTCGACTGTAACATTGGGTCCCGCAATTCGGGAAACCGGATCGCCCGGAGCAAAGTAAAATATCGAAAAAACTACCACTGTCATGAATATAAGCACCGGTATCATCAGGACTATCCTTTTTACCACGTATTTCAGCATAGACTACCCCCTTGTCACCAGCGTTTTGATAAACAGCGTCAGTTTTGAGGAAAGAATCGGGATTTGACAGGAATGCCAAAGCCGCATTCCTGTCAGGCCCCATGTTTATTCAACTTCAATATCAAAGCCATCGTTGTACTGTAACATCCAGGGATGATACTTGAAATTCTTTACTTCCTTCCGGGCTGCTATGATCTGCATCGGTACGTAGACTGGCGCCCATACGGCCTGTTCTATCAGATAACGCTGCACCTCTTTGTAACCCTCTGCCCTTTCCTCCCAAGTGGGCTTTCTGGCTGCACTCATGATCAGCTCGTCGGTCTTCTCATCCACCCACCTGGAATGGTTTGGATAGGGGAAGCGCTCCGAAAGCAGGAACCAATCAAGGATATCTGCATTAGGCCAGCTGTATTCCCTTATAAACAGCTCCTGCTTACCTTCCTTCAGCATATCGGTATAACTGGCAGAATCGTAAAGCTGAATTTCGGTTTCTATGTTCACCTCTTTTAGCTGTCTCTGAATGATTTCAGCCAGCTTACTGCTCTTTGATGAATTATCTGCCGACAGGGTTGCTTTAAACCCGTCGGGATATCCCGCCTCGGCCAATAGCTGTTTTGCTCTTTCCACATCGTACTTATAGGCCAAATCTTCGCTTTCCTCAAGATATTCATCTTCAAGGGCAAAGGGCAGGTAACCATATGCTACTTCACCAATTCCCCGGAATACAAACTGTATGATTTCCTCCCGATTCAATGCATGGTTTATAGCTCTGCGAACCCTTACATCGGTAAAGGGTTCCTTATCGGTAGCATAGGCCAGATATCCCAGCTTTGTAGCCGGTTCTTGATATAGCGTGATATCTTGATTCTTCTCCAGCTGTTCCACATAGGTTTCGGGAACATTCCTCAAAATATGGATGTCTCCTACTTCAAGCTCCATCATCCTGGTATTTTCATCAGGCACAACCTTTATAACTATCTTATCGATAAGGGCAGGACCTCTGTTGGACATCCATTCGGGCCCCCAATTGTATTTCTCGTTCTTTACAAGAACCGTTTTATCCCCGGGTATCCACTCCTCCAATTTATATGGACCGGTACCGATTACTACTTTTTTACCGTAATCATCCCCGTACTTCTCGTAGGCATTGGCCGGGTGTATACCGGCAGCAGTATTGGAAAGATTAAACAAGAGATTGGGGAACGGATAATTGAGAATAAATTTAACCGTATGGTCATCAACAATCTCAATTTCCTTTATTGCATCCAAATCGCTTCTAAACGGAGAACCAACATCGGGGTCCCTTATGGTGTCAAAGGTCCACTTTACATCTTCGGCAGTTAAATCAGTACCGTCATGGAATTTGACATTCTTTCTCAGATAAAACGTCCAGGTGAGGCCGTCCTCCGACACATCCCAACTTTCGGCCAGACCGGGCTGGTAACCGAAATTGTAATCCCTGCTGACCAGCCTGTCATGTATATATATCAGAGCGTCGGAATACCAGGCAGTTTTAATGGTATCCAAAATCTCACCATCCCGGTCAAAGCCAATGACAAGAGTTTTCTCCGAACTTTTGGAACCGGTCCTGAGCGAACAAGCCGTAATTGTACCCAGCAACAATGTACCAACCAACACCAGCACAATAACCTTTACCAGCGTACTCCTCACTTTATCTACCTCCTCCTTAAGTTTTTATTAACATAAAAAAACTGATTTCAATTGAACAGGATGTTAGCTCCTGCGCGTCAATACAGATGACATGCCACATAGTGCTGCCGGCCTAAGCATTTTAAAGGCGGTTCGCTTTCAGCACACTGCTCGGTAGCATATCTGCATCTGGTTCTAAACCTGCAGCCCGAAGGCGGGTTGACCGGGCTTGGCACCTCCCCTTCCAAAATCGTCTTTTTTCTCCTGTGCCCCGGTTTTATATGAGGCACAACCGAGAGTAATGCTTTAGTGTAGGGGTGGGCAGGTTCCTCGAACAACTCTTCGGCAGGAGCCGTTTCAACAATTTTACCAAGGTACATGACAGCCATCCGGTCGCTCACATGTCTCACAACCCGCAAGTCGTGGGATATAAACATATAGGCTAATTTCAAGCGGTTTTTGAGCTCCATCAACAGATTTATAATCTGAGCCTGAATGGATACATCAAGAGCTGACACGGGTTCATCGCATATTATCAATCTGGGATTGACGGCAAGAGCCCGGGCAATTACTATTCTTTGGCGCTGTCCGCCGCTGAATTCATGTGGATACTTATCCATTTCTTCCTTCCTTATACCCACCATTTCAAGCAGCTCTTCAGTCCTTTCCCTTCGTTGGCCACTGTTTTTCATTCCGTGAATGAACAAAACTTCCTCCAAAGCATCCCCTATCGTTTTTCTGGGATTTAGCGATGCAAAGGGATCCTGAAATATAAGCTGCATGCCCTTATAAACCTGTCTAAGCTGTTTTTTCCCTAGTAGGGTTATGTTCTGGCCTTCAAATAATATCTCACCTTCTGTCGGCTCCAGCAATCGCATAATGGTACGCCCGGTGGTAGATTTGCCGCACCCGCTTTCGCCTACCAGGCCCAAAGTTTCTCCATAGCCGATATGAAAATCTATCCCGTCAACCGCTCTTACGTATTC
>LFSE01000055.1 GCA_001513075.1 Clostridiales bacterium DTU074
TTTTCAGATATAGGAACAACTTCCCACTCTTTGCTCGCATCCTCAATAAACCATTTACGGAAATATGCCTGTGCCAAATCCTCCAATGTTTTATTCTGCCTTGTCAGAAGATTGATTTTATCGTCAAAGGAGGATAAAACCTCAGCTATGGCCTTTTGTTCTGGGAGAGGTGGTATGATCCAAGTAGTTTTTTTTAGGTAGTTCCAATCCGCTCGTGGCATTCTTGTACCTTCATCAGTTGAGTTTGCAGTATCAATAAATTCTTGATTTGCTAAAAAATAAAATAAGAAATTCTGGTCAAAATCCTTTTTTGCCCTACATACCCAAATATCAGTTGAACATACACCATCAAAGGGAGCTTTTATTACTTTTCTAAAATAGGGGCGCAATTTCCCAAACAATATATCATCTTTCTTAAAAAAATATTTGTTACTTTGTACACTATTTGAATAACCCCAACCATTTAGTCGCAACGTACCTTGTTCAATGTGTTCTAGTCCAACGTACTTATATTGATGCTCATTTGATGGTTTATATACTTCTTTTACTATATAAAAAATATTTTCAAGCTTTTCTTCTTTCCATCCTGTCATAACTCAATCCCCACTTTTGCGAGATTTTCTTTTATCCTCTCATCCAACTTTACGCTTTCTTCCATCTGCTCTTTAAGCTCGGCAGTCAGCTTTTTTACACGCTCCTCAAAGTCAAATTCGTCCTCTTCTTCGGGCAATCCTACATACCTACCAGGGGTCAGCACACAATCCAGTTCCCGTACTTCATCAAGTGTTGCGGACTTGCAAAA
>LFSE01000109.1 GCA_001513075.1 Clostridiales bacterium DTU074
AAGGCTGTAGAGAAATACCGCGTGAATTGAGGAGGGGCCGGAACTATGCGCCTTGTAACTATAAAATACTATTAACGGAAAGGAAGATGGTGCATTGAAGAATGACAGGGAATTGTTTGCATGGATAAAAGAAAATCTAAATGTGGCGGTGGTAAGCGATATAATGGATGAAATGGGTTACAGGAATCAGGTGATGCACCAAAGGCTGAGGCCGCTGGACGAGAATTGCTGTACCTTTGTGGGCAGGGCAAGAACCTTCAGATGGATGGAAACCGACTATGTTGTGGAAGAAAACCCCTACGGTTTGGAAATAGAGGCAATGGATTCCCTGCAGGAGGGAGATGTGGTGGTGCACTCAACGGATTATTCGGGGACCAATGCTCCCTGGGGCGAGCTCATGTCCACGGTAGCAAAAATGCGGGGTGCGGTAGGCTGCATATGTGACAGCCAGATCAGGGACTGTCTTCGGATTAAGGCATTAAGGTTTCCGGTGTTCTACAGGGGGATACGCCCTCAGGACAGCAAAGGCCGGGGGATCGTAATGGCCTATGATGTGCCGGTAAGGTGCGGGGATGTATTGGTCAACCCCGGAGATATTATTTTTGCTGATTTCGACGGTATTATCGTGATTCCGAAGGGAATGGAAAAAGAATTGTATGAAAGGGCCAGAGCCAAGGTGGAGGCCGAAAACCTGTCCAGAAAGGAATTGCTGGAGGGAAAAAGCCTGAGAGAGGTATATGAAAAATACGGGGCCTTGTAAATCAATAAAGTATTTAAACCGATTTTATTGCAGGAGTGAAGTATATGCAGGAAATGATCTTGCCAGCATATTCGGAAGGTGTTTTCTGCCTGATTGGAGTAGAATTCTGCAGCAAACAGTATCTGTTTTTATAACAAGAGCAAATAAACCAATGGCTGGAGGTGGAACATGGATTATAGCGCATTGCCCGTAGATGAGGTCACGGTGTCAAGGGACCAGGTATCAGGACCTTTTGAATGGTGGCGCCTTTCCATAGGTCATGGAGGGGTGAATTCCCTGCCGTTGCCCGAAAAGGTAATAAGAGGTGTACGAAAGCTTTCCCCCAAATTAATACGCATATTCATACAAGAATTCTTCTATATATATCCCGCTCATGGAGTATACAACTTTGATAAACTGGATGAATACATGGATTCTATGGCAGCTACCGGGGCAAAGGTTGTTGCGGCAATTTGTATCAAGCCCAAATGCTTGTATCCGGAAAAAGACCAGACCGTATTTATGCCCAACAATGAAGAGGAGTGGCAGGAAGTAATATATACACTGGTACGCAGGTATTCGGTGGAGCGAGAAATAGTTACCCATTGGGAGATAGGGAATGAAACCGATATCGGAGAATGGGGAGGCTGCCCTTATCTGATCAAGGATCCCGCAGACTATTACAAGTACTATGTGATGACAATCAAGCCCATTTTGGAAGCATATCCCCGGGCAAAGGTCGGTGGCCCGGCCCTGGCAGGCGTGACGGAAGAGTTTATTCGCAAATTTGCAGAATTATGTCATAGAAACGGCACACCTTTGGATTTTATATCCTGGCATAGGTATACAGATAAACCCGATGATCATATTAACGATATTAAAGCAGCTCTCAAAGGCCTGGAATGCTACGGAAACCACCGTCCAGGGATGATGATCACGGAGATCAGCAAAGCCTTTGACAGGGTTTCAGTTGAAGAGTATGCCTTTCATCCCGAACGCCCTGCCATTATAGCAGACAATTTATTCACAGCTTTGGATCACAGTGTTGATTGGACCTTTTACTATCATCTATGGGATCAGTATAATTATCCTCCCGAATTTGAACCATTTTACGGTAATCCATATATCATGCAGGAACATTGGAATGAAAAACCCCATAGGTTTGGCTTGTTCGGTGTAAATGAAGAGGTTCGTCCAGTTTATTTTCTTTATAAGATGTTTGGCATGGCTGGTGATACCCTGGTTAAATCGGAATGCACCAATCCGAATCTGTTGGTGAAGGCCTTTGCCGGATCAAATAATTTTACATCCGCCATGGTTGTAAACCGGAGAGATAAAGGAGCGGGCGACAGGATCATAACGATTAAATTTAATGGGCTGAGGCCGGGGATTCGTACCTTAAAAAATTACCGTTTGGATGGGAAGAAGTGCTGGAATGAAGAAACACTGGAGCTGTATCCGGTTGAGCGGCGTAAGCTTTATGTGCAGGAGAAGTTTTATTGTCAGATATACTGCCCGGCGGACAGCGTAAGCCTGCTGTGCATTGAATGATTCAAAGGGGACGTTTTTCTGACGTGCTTTGGATGGAAGAGATGTTTTGCTAAGGAGGGCCATTTTTTCAAGGGGGGGTTGGAAGCCATGAAATTAGCTTTTTCAACACTGGGGAGCCCTGACTGGAGCTTTGATAAGACTTTGGAAGTGGCTCACAGGCTGGGCTTTGAAGCCATTGAGATCAGAGGAATGGAAGGTAAAATGCATGCTGATGAAATCACCCGATTTTTTCCGGAAAACGAGGCCGAAACTAAGAGAAAACTGAAGGAATACAATTTAAAGATATGCGTGTTCGGGACTTCGGTTATATTTCATGATGCAGAGAAATACGATTCCATGATTCAGGAAGGAAAAACCGCTATTGATGTATGCAGCCGGATGGAGATACCCTATATTAGGGTGTTTGGCGACAAAATTCCTTCTGCAGAGATAAAGGATCAGGTAATTGCAAATGTTATAAGGGGGATTAGGGAATTGTGTTCCTATGCCAGGGGGAAGAACGTAAAGGTTCTTCAGGAGGTTCATGGCGACTTTAACACCGTAGAAAATATAACGGCAGTTATAGAGGGGGTAAAAGACTGTCCCGAGTTTGGTCTGGTATGGGATATTGCCCACAGCGACAGGGAATATGGTGATGACTACATGGAATTCTACAGCTGGATCAAACCCTATATCCTTCATACCCATATAAAGGATCACAAAAGGAATAATGGAAAATTTGATCTATGCCCGGTTGGAGAAGGCGATATACCAATAAGGGATATAATTAAAACATTAAAAGCTGACGGTTATACCGGTTACTTCTCCTTTGAATGGGAAAAGAAATGGCACCCGGAATTGATGGATGCGGAGATAGTATATCCGAGGTATGTTGAATATATGAAAAGCCTGGATTTATGATGTTGCCGTAACGATTGATGAAATTGCAATATTGCCGGTAAACGCGCTCTTTTATACGATTGTGGCCTAATGAGAAGTTTCATCCAGAGAAAAGGAGATGGTAGAATATGAATTGGAATACTGCCATATTCGGTCCCCGGCCATCGGTAAAGGACATGATCCTCAGGGTAAGCCCCAACGGAAGGTATTTTGTCGACCAGTACGGAAAGCCGTTTTTCTATCTCGGAGATACCGCCTGGACCCTTTTTAACCGTCTGAATCGCGAAGATGTGGATATATATTTTAAAAACAGGGTTGCCAAGGGGTTTACGGTAATTCAGGCATATCTGCTGAGGGGTTTGAAGGCAAAAAACGTTTACGGTCATACACCCCTTATAGATAATGATCCTACAAAACTTAATGAAGCGTACTTCGAAAACGTTGACTATGTTATAAACAGGGCCAATGAAATGGGTCTGGTTATGGGACTCGTGGCTTGCTGGGGAGCTCATGTGGAGGCGACTTACGGGAAAAACGTATACCCAGAGGAACAGATATTTACCAGATCAAACGCCTATACATACGGCAGGCTTATAGGAAACAGGTATAAAAACAACTGCGTTATCTGGTACTTGGGAGGAGACAAGGAACCCCTGTACAACAAGGAAGAGTGGGCAGCCATGGCAAGGGGTTTGAAGGATGGCAGCGAAAACAGGCATCTTGTGTCATATCACGGTCCGGGACAGACGGGCAAGTTGCCGTCATCATCCATTTGGTTTCACAATGAGGAATGGCTGGATTTCAATGTGCTCCAGACCGGCCATGCCTGGACGGTAAACAACTATGATTTTATTACCCACGATTATAACCTGAAACCCGTTAAGCCGGTTCTTGATATGGAAGCAAGCTATGAAAACCATATTGACGTGAGTAAAAAGGTCAACAGGCGCATTGACGCTCATCAGGTGCGGGAGTCCATGTATTGGCAGGTATTGGCAGGTGCCGCAGGTCACGGATATGGCTGTAACGACATTTGGTGTTTTTGGGATGAAAAGTTATACCTGAACTGGGATCAGTACGGCTTTCCAAGCGGGCTAAAGCAAAATACCCACTGGAAGGTTGCGATGGATTTTCCGGGAGCAATTGGGGTAGGCCTGGCAAGAAAGCTATTTGAGTCAAGGCCGTGGTACAAAATGGTTCCAGACCAGACGGTAATTGCCAGCGGACAGGGTGAAGGGGAAGATCATATCCAGGCGGCCATTGCCGATGATGGGAGTTTCATACTGGCTTATCTCACACTGGGCAATCCGGTCAAAATATATATGGACAGATTGACGGTAAAGAAAGTCAGAGCCCAGTGGTATAATCCCCGGGATGGGAGGTTTATTTATATCGGAGAGTATCCCAACAGTGGAATACGAGAGTTTGTGGCACCGACAAATTATGACAGGGATGACTGGGTACTGGTACTGGATGATGAAGACAGATACTCAAATGGCTAGCTGGAGTATAACCGGATTATAAATTCAGCTGTTTGGAAGAATATAACCTTGGATATAATGCTTTTTTATAAAAAATTCTCCTGAAAACACTGTCGGGCTTGGGAAAGACTTTGTTTTCTCACTAAGATCGTGAATCAAAGATGAGAGGAAACAAAGTCTTTCTTTTAAAAAAAACCGGTTGAGGCAGTTATTTAACGTTTATCACATCTGTGAATATAAAATAAACTCATTCCCTCCCCAACTCCGCAAACCCTT